>JBDZVU010000054.1:0-22161 GCA_040255845.1 Nitrospiraceae bacterium
GGCGGCTTCGGCCGCCCCTGCGCCGGTCCTCACCGCGCCTGCGCCCGTGCGCCGGTTGACCGGACGCGCGCCCGCTTCGCCCGACCACGCCGCGCTGCACCTTCTGATGGTGGACGATCTTCCTGAAACGCCGCAGCTCGCCAAGGCCTATCTCGAGCGGCTGCCGGTCCAGCTCGATCTCTGTTCGTCGGGCCAAGAGGCCGTGTCGCGCTGCCGGCTGTATCGGTACGATGCGGTGTTCATGGACATGCAGATGCCCGGCATGGACGGCTACGCGACGACCGAGACGATCCGCGCATGGGAGCGCGAGCACCGCCTCCCCCCCATGCCGATCGTCGCCGTCACCGCCGACGTCCTGGGCGCGGCTCACCAGCGCAGCGCCGCCTCCGGCTGCACGGATGTTCTCGAAAAGCCGTTCACCAGGGCCGGATTGCTCGACGCCATTCGACGCGCGACCGGACGCGACCCTCGCGCGCGTCCACCGGCACCGGGGCCGCTTCCGACGGACGACGACCTGGAGCCGCTGCGCCGCACGTTTCTGGAAAACCGGCGGCGCGACGTCGCTGTGCTGAGAGAGGCGCTCTCGAGCGGGGACTTCGCCGGGATCGCGGCGATCGGGCACCGGATCAAGGGATTGGCGGGGTCCTACGGCTTCGACGACATAGGCCGGGTCGCCGGAGCGCTCGAGCAGGCGGCTCGCCAGGGAACCCGGACGGCGGTGGAAGCCGGCATCGAAGACTTGTCCCGGCTGGTCAGCGCGACGGAAGCCCGGCCAGGGCAGGCGGCATAACTCCGGAGGAGCGGTCACATGGGCATCTTGATCATCGACGATTTCAGCGAAGAGCGGGATTTCCTGCGCATGGTCCTCGAAAAGGCGGGCTACGGTCCCGTCGCCACCGCCGCTTCCGGGCAGGAAGGCCTGGAACTGCTCGGTCTCGCGGGCCGCCGCATCACGCGGTGCGCCGCGGACGTCATCCTGCTCGATTTGCTCATGCCCGACATGGACGGCCTGGAGGTGTGCCGCCGCATCCGCGCGGTGGAGCATCTCGAGCATCTGCCGGTGCTGATGATCACCGCCAAGGCGGAGGCCGCCGACCTACAGGCGGCGTATACGGCGGGAGCGACCGATTTTCTTCGCAAACCCGTGATGCCGGTCGAGCTCGTGGCGCGGGTCTCGACGGCCCTCACGCTCAAGCAAGAACTCGACGCGCGCCAGGCTCGGGAGCGGGAATTGCTCCAGAAGACCGTGGAGCTGGAGCAGGCCAACCGCGATTTGAAAAGCCTTCGCGGGCTGATCGCGATCTGCGCGAAATGCAAACGCGTCCGTTCCGACGGCCCCTACAGAAAGCGCATCGAGGACTTTTTGGAGCAGCACTGGGACGCGAAGATCGAACGGGATATTTGCACGGCGTGCCTGCAGCAGGCGATGCCCGAAGCCGGATAGACATCCGGCCGAGCCCACTCACCGAGTGGGCTCGACACCCTTTCCCATTCTGCCGAGCTCCGCGAAGTAATGCGCGAACGCCTTCATGCCGCCCGAGGCCTGGCCCCAATCGAAATACTCGTTCGGCGCATGGTAGCCGTGCTCCGGGAGACTTAACCCTAGGAACAGGATGGGCGCCTTCCACGCCTTCTGCATCGTCACCACGGCGCCGATCGACCCGCCCTCCCGAATGAAGGCCGGCGCTTTGCCGAAGCCCGCCACGGCTGCCCGTTTTACCGCCTCGACGTAGGGCCCCTCAAACAGCCCCTGGTACGGCTGCAGCATGCCTTCCCGCTCTACCTTCACCTGCGGGTTGATCGTGGCCACGTGCCGCTTGAGCAGCGCGAAGGCTTTCTCCGGTGTCTGCCGCGGCACCAGCCGCATGCTGACCTTCAGTTCTCCCTGCCCGGGCACCACGGTCTTCACGCCGGGACCGTGATACCCGCCGGTGAGGCCATGGATTTCGAACGTGGGCGCAGCCCAGATCCGGCGCATGATCTCGGCGGGATCGTCCGTGCGCAAGGCGCGGAAGCCGTAGGCCTCCTTGAACCGTTTCACCTGGAAGCCTGACTGCAGGAAACTGTTGATCTCCGCCTTGGTTGGCACGATCACGTCGTCGTAGAACCCGGGGATCTTCACCTTCCCGGTTTTCGCGTCCACGCACGCATGCGCGACCTCCATCAATTCCGCGAGCGGATTACGCGCCGCTCCGCCCGTCACGCCGGAGTGGGCGTCCTTGGCGCCCGTGCGCAGGGTCAACCGCGCGCCCAAGAGGCCGCGTAGCCCGTACGGCATGGCGGGACGGCCCTTGGCAATCCAGATCGTATCCGAGACGATGACGGAATCGGGTCGCGGAATCGCCGCCCGCTGCTTCAACCCCTCCGCGAAATGCGGGCTGCCGATCTCTTCCTCGAGCTCCCACAGCACCCGAATGTTGACGGGGACGCCCTGGTCGAGGGCGAATCGGGCACCGAGCAGGGCGGACAATGCGGGCCCCTTGTCGTCCGTCGCGCCGCGCCCCCGGTACAGGCCCTGCTCGTTGCGGAAGGTGAACGGAGCCTGCTTCCACTCCGGCTCCTGCGCGGGTTGGACGTCGAGATGGTTATAAATGGTGACGGTGGGATGATGCCGGCCGGTCGTCCATCCCCCCGACACGATCGGATAGCCGCCGGTCTCGACGATCTGCGCCTCGGCGCCGAGATCGGTCAAATACTGGACGGCCAACTCCGCCATGCGCCGAATATCGCCGGTGCGCGTGGGATCCATGCTGATGGAGGGCACCTCCACCATCTGTCCCAGCAAGTCTTCGAACCGCGATCGCACCCCGCTCACATACGATTCCAGCTGCTGCCGATTGATCATCCTGGATGCGCCTCCCAACGCGTGGATCGCGGATTATAACGGCCAACCGGAGGAAGCGAAAGCCGCGGGCCAGACGGCCGGCCATGATACAATGGCGGGTCTGCATGCGGACCTCCTGCTTCAACCCCAGAGCGCTGCGCATGGCCTGCGGCATTCTGCTCGCAGGTCAGGGTTTCTTTGCGGCGGCCGCCGCAGCCGAGGAACCGGTGCCCATTCAGCAGATCCTCGAGCAGCCGACGGTGTATCACCTGCGGCGCGTCACGCTGATCGGCACCGTCCGCGAGGTGCAGCCGCTCGATCCCTACACCCTGCCGAACGGAACCAACTGCTACGGCGCCTATCTGTTTCGGCTTGAAGACGACTCCTCGTCACTCTCCGTGGCCGTGCTCGGCATCTGCGGCAAGCCGCTCATCCGCGATCCGGAAGTAGAGGAAGGGGATCATGTCGAGGTGGGGGCGACGATCCAGGCGCCCAGCCATGGCGGGTACTACCTCAGTTTCCAAGGTTTGAAAGTCGTCACGGAACAAGAGGGCATCGTGCAGGCCGTGGCGGACCGGATCCTTCCCATCGTCGAATAGCGGCAAGCTCCGATTCTGGGCTGACACGGCGCTTTCTTTACAGGTTTTCACCTGGAGGGTATAGTCCGAATCAGGGATCATCCCAAGGAGGAAGCGATGGGCTGGATCTTCATCGTCGTGGTTGCCGCCTTGGTCCTGCTGATCGTCGGCATGTACAACTCGCTGGTCCGGCTCCAGGTCCAATCCGAGAATGCCTGGGCAGACATCGACGTGCAGCTCAAACGGCGGTACGACCTGGTCCCTAACCTGGTCGAAACGGTCAAGGGCTACGCCGCGCATGAGAGCCAAACGCTGGAAGCGGTCATCGCCGCCCGCCATCGCGCGATGACGGCTACGACACCGGCCGCCAAGGGCGAAGCCGAAGGCGTGCTGGTCCAATCCCTCCGTTCGTTGTTCGCCCTTGCGGAGTCATATCCGCAACTTCGGGCGGTCGAAAGCTTCACCCACCTGCAAGGCTCCCTCAACCAGATCGAAGAGGCGCTTCAGAACGCACGCCGCTACTACAACGCCGTGGTCCGCGACCTCAACACGAGGATTCAGGAATTTCCGTCGAACGTCGTGGCCGGCTTCTTCCACTTCCAGCCGCGCGAGTTCTTCGAGATCGGCGATCCCGCGGAACGGGCCGTGCCGAAGGTCCGGTTTGAGCCCGCCCCCCGCTGATCGCTCCGGCCGGCAGGCCGCGGCTATGTCTTCACTCCGCCTCATCGTCCTTCCATTCCTCTGCAGTTGGCTCCTCGCGTTCGGGATTGGGGCCGCCCAGGCCCGCTCCCTCGTGATCGAGCGGTTTGAAGGCGAGATCCAGGTGCTCCCGAACGGCAGGCTGCTGGTAACCGAGACGATCCGGCCGCGGTTTACCGGGCAGTGGAACGGCCTCGTCCGCCGGATTCCGGTCGAATACCGGACCCCGCAAGGATTCAACTACACGCTCTTGTTGGACCCGGTCAGCGTGATGGACGAGCGCTCGACGCCACTCCGTTACGAGAGCTCACGCGAGCGGCACTACCGGACGTTCAAGATCTGGCTTCCCAGCGCTCAGGACACGACCAAGGCCGTCGTGCTGAAATACAGCGTGGAAAACGGCCTGAAATACTTCGAAGAGCACGACGAGCTGTACTGGAATGTCACCGGCGACGAATGGGATGTGCCGATCGAATCCGCCTTCGCTCGAGTGCTCTTGCCGGCCGGCGCGTCCGGGATCAAAGCGCTGGTCTTCACCGGGCCTTACGGAGCGCGCGGCCAGCAGGCGGCCGTCGAGATCACCGGGCCGGAGGTCGCCTTTACGATGGCGCGTCCGCTGGCCCCCCGTGAAGGACTGACGGCGGTCGTGGGGTGGGACAAAGGCCTGGTGGCCGCTCCCACGGCGCTGGATCAGGCAGGGCTGTTTCTCCGTTCCAATTGGCCCTTGGCCCTCCCTGTCGTCGTGTTGGCCTTCATGTGGCGTCTCTGGTACCGGCGCGGACGCGACCCTCGGCTGCGGCCCCTCACCATTGCGTATGAGCCTCCCGATGCGTTGACACCCGCCGAACTCGGAACGCTGATCGACAACTCACCCGACGTCCGGGACATCACCGCAACCCTGGTGGATCTGGCGGTGCGCGGCTTCCTGCGCATCGAAGGAGAGCAACAGCCCGTCCTGCTTGGGCTCTGGTCACAGACGTCGTATCGTTTGCACCTGCTCAAGGCGGCGCCTGAGTGGAGCGTGCTCAAGGCCCACGAGCAGCGCCTGCTTCGGGGTCTGTTTCCCGACGACTCCTTCAAGGACGTCGCCCTCGCGGATCTCAAGAATCGTTTTTATACGCATCTCAACGGGATCTCTTCCTCCCTCTTTCAACAGCTGGTCGGCCGCGGATACTATGTGCGCCGCCCCGATCAGGTGAAACAGCGGTACCTGGCCATCGGGCTCGGCGCGGGCATCGGCCTGACCATACTCGCTGCATGGCTCAGCGAGCAGTATGGACTCGCCATGCAAACCGGCGTCCTCGCCGGTCTGCTATCGGGGCTCATCATCGTGGGTTTTGCGTGGATCATGCCCGCCCGCACCATACGGGGAGCGCGCACATTGGAGAAGATTCTGGGGTTCGAAGAGTTCCTCAACCGGGTTGAATCCGATCGTTTTCGGCGCGTCGTGAAGACACCCGAAATGTTCGAGCGCTTCCTGCCGTTCGCCATGGCGCTCGGCGTCGAGCAGAATTGGGTTCGCGCCTTCGAAGGAATTTACACGCAGCCTCCGGATTGGTATCAAGGCACGGATCTCCACGCGTTCCGACCCGGGCGGTTGGTGAACGATCTTTCGCGCATGTCGGCCGCGGCGGGGACCATGCTGACGTCGGCGCCGCGGAGTTCCGGCGGTTCGGGTTTCGGTCGGGGCGGCTCTTCCGGTGGATTCTCCGGAGGAGGCTTTGGCGGCGGCGGAGGCGGAGGGTTGTAGCATGCGACGTACGGAAGCCTTGACTCGCTGGACGGCCCGAGAGGCGGACCCATGAAGACGACACGCTGGATGCTGACGGTTTCCCTCGGGCTCTGCCTCGCCGGCTGTGCCGAGCGTCAGGGCATCGATCGTCTCGTCATGGAGCACCGGGTGAATCCGGATCCGGCTCTTGCGCTGGAGTTCGAGCTGCAGAAGCCGCCGCAATGGGCGTCGCCGGCCCGGCTGGGGATATTTTTGGTGACGAGGAACTTTCCGCCCTTTCGCACGGTACGCCAGGCGTCGTGGACCAGCGCCCACAAGGAACGGCTCAAAGCGCGCCTCACGTCGTTGCTGGTCCCCGGACCCGTGTCCGACGTCTTCCTGCTGGAGGATCCGCTGATTCGAGGTTTCGATCCCGCAGCCATCCGCCAGGCCGGCCGGCGCTACGGGGCGGACGCGGTGCTCGTCGTCGACGGCGTTGCCGCGGTGGACCGTTTCAACAATACATCGGCCGGATGGTATGCCACGCTGCTCGGCGCCTATCTGGCCTCCGGCACCGAAGTCGACGCCGCCTTTCTCGCCAGAGGAACTCTGCACGACGTCCCGACGGACCGGCTCTACGGCGCGCAGACCGCCGAAGGACGCGCAGAGCGGAAAGGCCCTGCCATGTTGGTGGAGGACGGCGCCGTACTTGGCGAAGCGCAGGATGCGGCGCTCGAGCAGCTCGCCACCGCCATCGCGCAGGACATCCGCCGCCTCAGCGGGACCACGGCGCCATCACGGTGACGCTTCGCGACGATCTCCTGGCGGCGCGGAATGCTTCTGAACTCCCGACAGGGCGCGCCTCACTCAGGGCGAGTCAAACGTCCAGATTGCCGAAACGATGAGTAGATGCTGTGCGGGAGTGAGGCCGATGACGCCGGGACTGATTTCGTTGCCTTTATAGAATCCGCCGCCTGGCCCGGTGGATTCGTCGTACCGATACTCGAGCCGAAGGATGGTCCTCGTCCATTGGTACGGCAGACGACATTCGAGCGTCGCAGTGACGGCCTTGATGAATTGTTCGAATCCCGTCAGGCGCCCGTTCCGGTCCCAAAAGAACTCCGGCTGCACCGCCACGCTCCAGGGCCCGCTGACGTTCCACCGCATGGGAAGGATGGCGCCGGTCCAGAACGCCCGCGGTGACCCGGGCACCGCAAGGGTCTCCGTCCCCGTCTGGTTTTCGAAGGCGATCGTCACCTCGTCGCTTCTCCACTCGAGAATCGTGTCGAAGAACAGCCGCCAGAACTCCAGTGCGGTATTGGCCTGTTCCGGTCCGTAATACACGGTCTCTTTCAGCGTCCATCGGGACGTCGGTTTGTACGCCAACTGGGCTCCATAACTCGGCTGGTTGTTGGGATGAGAGAGATGGAAGTAACCATTGATGACGTAGACCGTTCCGGTCAGCCGTTCGTTGAACGGATAGACGGCATTGACGCCGAACATGGCATAGGGCGAACTGTCGGCAATCCAGGGTCTGGTGTACGTGTTGTTGTCTTTGGCATAGAGGGAGTCGTATCCGATGATGCTGTTGAACAGTCCGGCCTGCACCGTCAATCCGTTCCCGACCGGCGCCAGGTAGGATGCGTTGGCCCGTCCGAAGTGCCGCAGTTCATCCGACGAGCCGACTTTGGGTTGGTTGACCTCAAACGCGAATTCCTTGGCATCCTGGCCGCCATGGGCCAGCAATTCCATGCCCCACCGTGACCGCTCCGTCGCGTCCTTTCTGACGTAGGCCCCGCCCATGTTGAGATTGAATTCGTTGACCCGCGGTGTCGTGCTGTGGTTGCGAAAGAGATGGTTCGCGGGAAAATTGAAGTCAATTAAGTACGCGACGTCGACAAACACGCCATAGTGCCAGTCGGAAGGCTGCTGCCGCGCTTCCTGCGTCGGCCCCCCGATCTCCCCCTTCCTTCGCGCTTCGGGTCCCACGGATTCCAGAGGGTCCTGCGCGAGCGCCGATGCGGCAGTCATCGCCACGATAGCCGCTCCTGTCAATAAGAGAGCCAGGCATAGGCTCGGTACTGTCCTATCCATCATGGCCACGCGCGGCACTCTATCAGGCGCGCCATTACGATGGTGTGAAACCTGGTGGGAAAACCGTCAGGACGGTATCAAAACATCGAGGCACTTCTGGGTGGCGACGGCGTGGACACGCGCCCTCAGGATTCGAGCGCATCTACTTGGACGCTTCGGGCCCGAGCACGCACCACATGCGGCGCGTGCCGGATTTCTGGTCCGTCACGGGCTCGCCGCTGAAGAAGCTGACCTGCCAGGCCACGATGTCGTCCTTGGGATCCGGCGTCGCCGTCCAGTAAATCTCAGACTTGATGTTGGAGAAGGGATGCCCGGCGGGCAGGGCCGGGTCGTGCTGCGAGGTGTCGATCAAGGTCTTCAATTCGTCCACCGACGGCGCGCGCCAGCCGGTCCGGCCGCCGACTTCTTTCGTCCGGCAGCGGGCCACCGAGGCGCTCCACACGTCATGGATCCGGTCGGGTTCCTGCTCCCAGATCAGTCCGGTGCGGTGATCGCGGACAGCCGCGCCGTCGAGGACCGGTAAGAAGCGTCCGGAAGCCTCGTCCGCCAGCACCGGAGGGGAGAGGCCGGCGGCGCTGAGCGCCGAGACCAGCACGAATACGCGCAGGGGGTGCCGCTTCATGGTGTCCTCCCTATTTCGGGGCCGCTGAGAGTCTGCAGCACTCCCCTTGTCTTTTCAAGAGTCCGTCGGGCATGCTGGCGCGGTTTTGAGCCCGCCCGGGCCATTCGGAGAGGGGATGACGCCGGGCGTCCTTTTAGAGGCATCTTTGTAGATAGGAGGCCGGTATGGGGGCAGTGGAGCATCATCGGCGGATTGATGTATTGGCCATCGGCTTGTTTGGGCTGGCGGTGGGAGCCTTAACGCTGGGAGTCGCCCAGATCGGAGGCATTCCTGAATCGAACCAAGTGGGCACGTTGGTCATCGCGCTCATCTTCGGGGGCATCGTCCAGATTCTCGCCGGCATCACGGACATCCGGTATCACGAACAGCTGGGCGGGACGGCCCTGACGATGTACGGCTTCTTCTGGCTGACGGTCTGTATCACGAAGCTGGTGAGCGAGAGCACCTCGTTTCATTTGGATATGGTGCTCTATGCGCCCATCAACTTTGTCTACGCCGCGTTCTCGCTGGTGATGGTGTACCTGACGGCGTATCGGAACGCGACGTTGTGCATCCTGCACATCGTCATCAGCGCCACCTTCGCCTCGACGGTGCTCGCACGGCTCAGCTTCATCACCGAAGCGCTTCCCGGGTTCTTACACATCGTGGTCGGGCTCATGGCCTTCTATCATGCCGTGGCCAGCCTCACTCAGGCCTTTACGGGACGCCAGCTCGTCCCGCTCGGTCCCGCCCTTCTTCATCGGGACGACACTGCGGTCACCAGTCCCGCGGCGGGCCGGCTGGCATTTGCCGGCGCCGATATTGGCGACGGAGGAGCAGGGCGCCCCACGCCCACGACAGGAGCATGAGGAGTATGCCGATCGTCTGCGCGGCAGCGGCCAGATGGTGGTCATAGTCGAGCCAGCCCAGCATCGTGAGGAGATTGTTCCAGTCGTGCCCGTCGGTCTCCTGTCCGGTCACACCGCCGAGCAGGACCAACTCCAAGGCGCGCGCGTCGTTGATGTAGGGGGCCAGGTCCATCAGACTTTCCGCCGTCCACCAGAGGGCGACCGAGGCGGCGAAGGGATCGCGGGTCCGGACCAGGAACGTGCCCACGCAGATCAGCGGCATCAAGAGCTGACCGAGGCTGCCGCCGAGGATCGTCATGAACCGGCCGAAGGGCATGAACAACACATGGCCGGCTTCATGAAAGGGCAGGTTGACCAGATGCAGGACCGACTCGCCGGCGTAGTTGCTTTCCACGGGCGCGAGGATGAACCGGCTCCCCCACACGATCAAGACCAGGAGCAGCAGTGCCCGGCCATACAGTGAACGGCCGTCGCGTGTCTCGTCGAGATCGACCAGCCATGCCCTCAACCAGGCCCACCGGGGCGCGCTCGCTCGCCCCGGCTGTGCCACCGGACGCGCGAACAGGGGCCGATATTTCGCAAAGATGATCCCGCAGCGGCTGCATTCCACCTCGCCGGGAATCCGCTCGGCTCGACAGTTCGGACAGACGATCGCGGTCTCGATGCCCTTCATGCCTGCATGCTAGGGCTCGTCCTCTCACACGGCAAGCAATTCCGCTCTCACGGCGCGTCACCGTGACATGATCGGGAAGGGAGGGAAGATCACGAAGAACAGCACGACCGTGGCCCGCCCCAGCCACGTCCGCACGGGGCCCAGCGCCGCTTCGGGCCGCGGGATCGAGGGGTGGGCCAGGCCCAGCAGCCCCGCCATGCCGACCCAGACCAGCCAGCCGTGCCAGCCGAAATAGCCGAGGAACAAAAGACACGGCAGGGCCGTCAGGGCGATGATCCGCTGCCGGTCGCCCCACAACGCATACGCGACGTGCCCGCCGTCCAACTGTCCGATCGGGATGAGATTGAGGCAGGTGACGAACAGGCCGAACCACGCGGCTTCCGCAATGGGATGTAAGTTGATGCTGGCTCCTGCCGGCAACTCCCCCATGACGGCCGATACGACCCAATCCACCAGGAGTGAGCGGCCGACCAGAAAGGGACTGTCTGGGCTGATGCCGATTTCGACCTGAGACCAGCGCAGGCCCATGACGAGCGCGACGAGCGCTACCACGAATCCCGCCAGCGGGCCGGAGATGCCGATGTCGAACAGCGCCTTGCGCTCGAGAATCGGACCTCTCACCCGGATGATCGCGCCGAACGTGCCGACGAGGATGGGCAGCCCGGGAATGAACAGCGGCAAGGACGCCGGCACCCGATGCAGCTTCGAGCAGATGAAGTGCGCCAGTTCGTGGGTGACCAGAATGAGCAGCAGGGTGAGCGCGAACGGAATGCCGAGCAGGAGCTCTTCGGGGCGCTCGGTGAGCAGCCTCCAGGCGCCGAGGAACGGATGAAACAGATCGGGACGGTCCTGATACGCGCCCGCCCACAGCGTCGTGAACACGGTGAGGAGAAAGAGGCCGCCCGGGAGCAGATACCGCGAGAAGCGGCTTTCGTCGGGCAGCTCCGCGACCGGCTCCGACGGCCGAGGGGTGGGATCGGCCGCACCGGCGCTCGCTTCACCGTCAGGCGGCACGCGATCCATCGATCCTCCGCTTCAGGCCGCGGCGTAAAACGGATTGTGCGTGAGTTCTTCTTCCACCGTCGTTGCGGGACCATGCCCGGGAAACAGGCGATATTCGGGCGGCAGCGCGAGCACGCGCGTACCGAGCGAGCCAAGGTGCGTGAAGTACAACCGGCTCGGATTGGATCGGCCGATCGACCCGGCAAAGAGCGTATCGCCGACAAAACACACCGGATGCTGTAGATCGTCCACACGGTAACAGATCCCGCCTGGGGTATGCCCCGGCGTCGTGAGGCAGTGGATCGCGCGACGGCCCACCGTGATGACGTGGCCGTCTTCCGGCACCAGGAGCAGCTCCGACCGGGGACGCCAGCTCAGTAATTCGAGATCCTCGGGCCCCAGGTAGACGGGGACCTCGCGGTGCCGCAAAATTTGCTGCATGCCTTCGGCATGGTCCGCATGGCCGTGCGTCAGACAGATGGCCTTGAGCCGCAGCCCTTTCGCGGTCAGCGCTTGCACCATGGCAGGCGCGTTGTACGCCGTGTCGATGAGCACCGCCTCACCCCGGTCGTGCACGATGTAGCCCTTGACGGCATAGCCGCCGACCGACCCGTGGATCGTCTCCACCCACTCCGGCGCATCCTGCGGAACCGGCTCCCATTTGTCGATGGCGATCTGCTCGAGCGCCGGCGCGCGGAGCCCGAGGGCCTTCGCCAAGGCTCGCACTTCCATGCGATCGTTCGGTTGATCCCCACGTTCCAATGCCGTGATGTCGGCACCCGGCAAACCCGTCATCCGGGCCACATCGCCCACCGACAGTCCCTGCCCCGTCCGGGCCTTCTTCAAAATGTCGGAAAAGTCATCCTCCAGCGGCATGTGCGGTCTTACCTCGTTTCCTAGTTTCCCCTCCATGGCGTAGATGTCACTCCCTGCACCCGAGCACCCACTAGACAAATCAGAATAAAGTTTTGTGCGCAAGGCAAGCGTAAAGGCGCAGAAGTTCCTTCCGCTCTTACTTCATTCACTTCTGCTGGAAGGGGCAGCGCCTCTTAGAGCTGACATGGCACACTGCCATCCAAGAGCTGACGCGAGGAGCGCGCGCCGGCATTGCGACGCTTCGGCGCAGCTTCATAGGAGCGCGCAACGAAAACCACAGTGACCTGACGTCGCCTGTGGATCAGCGCCTTATGTCAGCGCGAACGAGGCGCCGCCCCTTCCAGCCTTCCTTCACCCTTCCGGCCCCAGCCTAATCTCCTTCACCTCGCCGAAGGAAGACAGCACCTTGGGCAGCTTGTCGCCCGCTCCCACGGCCACAATCTTCAGCCGTTCCGGATGAAAATGTTTCTTGGCGGCGGCCAGGATGTCCTCCTTCGTCAGCTTCAGGACCCGTTCACGCAGCTGCTGGAGAAAATCTTTCGGCAGGCCGTCGTATTCCAGCTCCACGAGCCGGCTCACGATGGCCGAAGGGCTGGCGAACGAGAACACGAAAGAATTGACGTAGGCTTCCTTCGCCTCCGCCAATTCCTCGTCGGTCACGAGCTCCGTCCGCATGCGCTCCATATTGGCGACGAAGCGGCTCACCACCTCCTGCGTCGAGGCTAATTTGGTCTCCGCCCTCATCAGCCAAACGCCTTGATCATGCACGCCGGTGTTCAGCCGGCTTCCGACGGAATAGGCCAGGCCGCGGCGGGTGCGCACGTCGTTGAACAGCCGGCTGCGGAACGAGCTCCCGCCCAAAATATCGTTGGCGATGGCCAGCGGCACGTAATCCGGATCGTTCTCCTTCAACGTCAGATGGCCGACACGCAAATGCGTCTGCGACGTTTCCTTGTCGATGACTCTCACGGCCGGCTTGGCGGCTTCCGACTCCGGCACATCACCAATGCGGAGCACGGGGACATCGCCTTTCTGCCAGTCGCCGAAAACCGCGCGTAGCGCAGCGAGCATCTCGTCTTTCTTAAAATCGCCCGTTACGCCCAGGATCATCCCGTTGGGATGGACGGTCGCGCGATGAAAGGCGACCAAGTCGTCGCGGGTAATCCGAGAGACCGATTCGATCGAGCTTTCGCGTGCGGTGGGATGGTCCGCTCCGTAGAGCACCTTCAAGAATTCCCGGCTCGCGACGGATCCGGGATTGTCCTGACGCCGCCGTATGGACTCTAGCGTCTGCAATTTCGCCAGCTCCACGCGCGCCGGCTCAAAGGCCGGCGTCCGCAGGAGCCCGGCCAGGATGTGCAGGCCCCGTGTAAAATCCTTGCTCAGGATGTCCAGCGACGCCGAGCCGGATTGCCGGCCGATCGAGATGCTGATGTCGGCGGCAAGCTGCTCCAACTCCTCGTCGACTTGCTCGGCAGTGAGGTCCCCGCCGCCCCCCGTGCGCATGACGGCTCCGGTGAGCGACGCCAATCCAATCTTGTCCACGGGATCCAGCCACGCGCCCGTGCGGAAGCTGGCGGTGAGGGTGATCAACGGCAACTCATGATCTTCGAGCAAATACACCACCAGCCCATTGTCGAGCACGACCCGCTCGGGGTCCGGCGGCGTAAATTCCACCGGCTTGAACGTCATCGTTCGAGGGTCGCCCACCACCAGCGCGGCGGCCTGGGCGGCCGTGACGAGCCCGGCCAGCACCACGGCCAGGCACCACAGTCCGACTACGGCGACCGTGTGAACGCGCTCCACCCTCACGGTCTTCATGGCATCACCCCGCCGGCCGCAAGACTGGCCACCTTCTTATGGTTGTCCCGCTTGACCAGAGTGCCGACCGTGCGATTGGTCCTCGTCAAATACTGCTTCGCCACCCGCTGAACGTCCGCCGCGGTGACGGCGGCAATCCTGTCCCGCGACTTCAGTACGTAGCGCCAGTCCCCGGCGACCGTTTGATAGAGGGCCAGCTGCGAAGCCAGCCCGGTGTTGGACCGAAGGGCCCGCACCAGATCCGCGTCCAAATTGTTGAGCACCTTTTGCAGCTCCTTCTCGGTCACCGGTTCGGTCTTGAGCCGCTCCAGCTCTTCATAGATCGCCGCCTCCACCTCGGCCGAGGTGTGCGGAGCCAGCGGCGTCGCCGTGATGATGAACAAGTTGGGCGCCCGCACGCCGGGGTAGTTGGCATCGGAGCTGACGCTGGCGGCAATCCGTTTGTCCCGCACCAGCCGCTGGTGCAGGCGGGACGTCAATCCGTCGGTCAAGATCGCGTCGATCACGTCGAAGACGTCGTCGTCCGGATGGCCCAGGCCGGGTTTATGGTAGCCGATCGCCAGCATGGGCTCCGCGTCGAACTCGACTTCGATGCGGCGTTCCCCCCGCTGCTCGGGTTCCACCGTCACCACCGGCGGCGGGGTCGGCGCGGCGGGAATTTTGCCGAACGTCTGCTCAATCAACTCGATCGTCTCTTTTGGATCGATGTCGCCGACCAGGGCGATCGTCGCCTGGTTGGGTCCGTAATAGGTCTTGAAAAAGGCTTCCGTATCGGCGGGCGTGAGCGAGAGAATGTCCGATCCCCACCCGATGGTGGGCACTCCGTAATGGTGCGCCCGGAACGCGGCCGAGGTGAAGGTTTCGAACAGTTGCCCTTGGGGGCTGTCATCGTTGCGGAGCCGGCGCTCCTCCATGACGACCCCGCGCTCCTTGTAGAACTCGCGCAAGACCGGATTGGCCATCCGGTCCGACTCCACCGCGGCCCAGAGCGGCAGCCGGTTGGACGGCAGACTGATCGTGTACCGGGTCAGGTCCTTCCCGGTGGAGGCATTGAGTCCGACGCCGCCGTGTCGCTGGTAGAGCAGCGCCATCTCATTGCCGACGACATACTGGGCCGCCTGGGCCTGCAGCTCGGCGAACCGTTTCTGCAACGCCTCGACCGCCGACTGCTCCTCCGCCGACGGCGGGGTCAGTTTCGCGGCCAGCGCCTGTTGGCGCCGCTCCAATTCCGTGCCGACCCGCGACAGCTCGTCGAGGATCGGCTTTTCCTTTTCATAATCTTTGGTGCCGATGGTGCGCGTGCCTTTGAACGCCATGTGCTCATACAAATGGGCGATGCCCGTCTGCCCCACCTGCTCGTTGACGCCGCCGACCGCAAACGTAATGTTAATGGAGACGACGGGCGTTTGATGCCGCTCCACCATGAGCACCGTCAGCCCGTTGGCCAGTTTGTGCTCGATGACCCGATCAGCCAGGCTGGGCGACGCCGCGGCCGACGGGTCCAGATTGAGGCCAAGGCTGAGGAGCAGGACCACGAGCGTGATGCGCGGCGCCTGCGGCGCACCTTGCCGACAGCGCGCCACGAGCGACGAGAGGCGAGAGACGAGATCCGTTGCGTGAGTCATTCGAATATCTCCATCAGTTCTTCCGGTCGTTCGATGAACCAGTCCGGCTGGCAGGCCGCCATCTTCTGCCGGTTTCCCATGCCGTACCCGACGGCGCAGACTCGAATGCCGGCGTTGTGCCCGCCGTTGATGTCGTTGGTGCTGTCGCCGACCAGCACGGTCCGATCCTTCGCGGCGCCCACCTGTTTCATAATGTGCAGGAGCATCCCGGGCTCCGGTTTGAGCCCGAATCCGTCGTCACCCCCCACCACGACCGGAAAGTGGTGGGCACCGAGACCGTTCAGGATGACCCGGGTGTACTCGATCGACTTGTTGGTCGCGACGGCTTTGTGCTTGCCGGCGAAGTGCCGCAGCATCGGCTCGATGCCTGGATAAAAGACGGTGCGGTCCAAACAATGCTCCAGATAATGCCCGCGAAAGACCCGTAACGCCTGCTCGTACCGGTCTTCGTGCTCCTCGCCGACGGACAGGCGCAGCAGCCGCTTGACCCCGTCGCCGACGAAGCCGAAAATTTCTTCGGTGGTCCGCGGGGGCAGGTCCAGATCGGCCAACGTCAGATTGACCGCATGCGCGATGTCCCACTTGGATTCGATGAGCGTGCCGTCAAGATCGAAAATCAGGAGGTCCACCGGCGTCTTGGTCATGGTTTCGCCTTCTTCAAGGCCGCTTCCAGGGCGATAAGCGTGCTGCGCCGCGTCTCGTCGGTTTCCTGCAGCTGGGCTTCACGGACAAAATTTATCATCCGTTTCAGGCCGACATGGGGGGGAATGACGGGCTCGATGATGCGCCACTTCGCCTTCAGGACACGGACGCGAAAACGCACCTCTTCCTCGGTGTCCTCCGGCACGAACACGCCGGTTTCCAAGTACACCGACCCGAGCACCCGAAACGTGACGGGAATGATCACCTCCAGCTTGTCGATGATCTGCCACTGCCGATAATCCTCCGGGATCGTCGCGTCCTGCACCACCACCACCCGTCCCCACGCCGGCTCCTGCCGCCAATCGATGTAGGGCGCGAGCGTTTCAAAGGAGGCGGCGTCCAAACGGGCGCCTCGCTGATCGAGGGCCACATAGCGGCGAAGGATGTCGGTCGGCGGATGGGAGCTGGCCCCACTTTGCCCGAGCGCTTCGCCTCCGAGCGACAGCAGCGCAACGACCGCCAGCACACTGCGCCGCCCGAGGCTTTGGATTCGTCCGTCTCCCATTCCGTCGTCAGGTCACTTCATGGAGTTTCAAGCTGTTGGTTCCGCCCGGCCGCCCCGCCACGGTGCCGGCGAGCAACACGATCCGGTCACCGGGGCCGACCAGTTTCTCGTCTTTCAAGCGGCGCTCCACTTCCGCCAGCTGCCGGTCAGGATCGGTGATGCGCTCCAATAGACGGGGCTCGACACCCCACAGCAGCGCCATACGGCGACGCACCGGCTCGTGCGGCGTGAAGGCCACGATCGGAGCCGCCGGCCGCTGCTTCGACACCAACCGTGCGGTGGCCCCGGACTCGGTCAGTACCGCCAAGACCGCGGCCTGCGTCGCAGCCGACGCCGACGCCGCCGCGGCACAGACGGCTTCGGCGATCGAATCCCGCTCCGGCCGACGCACCGGTTCCCGCCACGAGCCCTCGCCTTCCGCGGCCCGGACGATCCGGTCCATGACCCGGACCGTCTCCACCGGATGGCGCCCACGGGCGGTCTCTCCCGACAACATCACGGCATCGGTTCCGTCGAACACCGCGTTCGCGACGTCAGAGGCTTCGGCGCGCGTCGGCACGGATTCGGTGACCATGGACTCCAGCATCTGGGTCGCCGTGATGATAACACGCCGCCGCCGATTCGCCGCGGCAATCATGCGCTTTTGCAGGAGCGGCACGGCTTCCGGGCCCATCTCGACGCCGAGATCGCCCCGCGCGATCATGACGCCGTCCGCCGCCTCCAGCACGCTCTCGAGCGAGTCGACGGCTTCGGCGCGCTCGATTTTCGCGACGATCGGCTGATCGCCCCCGCAGGTGCGCACGAAGCTCCGCGCCGCCTCGATATCCGCCGGGCCGCGCACGAACGAGAGCGCCAGATAGTCGAGCCCCTGGGAGACGCCGAACCGAATGTCCTCGCGGTCCTTGTCCGTCAGCGTCGGCGCGCTGATGACCGTGCCGGGCAAGTTGAGGCCTTTGTGGGACGTCACGCGGCCGCCGCGCTTCACCAGGCAGTCCACGGCGCCGTTCCCCACGGTGAGCACCAGCAATTCGATGCGCCCGTCGTCGATGAAAACACGCGCATTCGGCCGAACGTCCCGTGCAAGATTGGGATAGGCGACCGGCAGCTCGAGCAGCCCGGACGGCGCGGTGGTTTGGGCTCCATGCTGGCCCCCGGACCGCAGCAGTCCCCCCATCAGCCGGACGTGGAGGCCGGACTCCAACTCGACCCCGTCCTCAGGCAACGCGCCGAGCCGAATGCGCGGCCCCTGGAGGTCTTGAAGGATGGCCACGGTCGCACCGAGACGGCGAGCCGCCTCGCGGATCGCGTGGATCGCGGCCCCATGGGACGCGTGGGTGCCATGGGAAAAATTCAACCGCGCCACGTTCATGCCGGCGTCGATGAGCTGCTCCAATACCGCAACGTCCTGGCTCGCCGGACCGATGGTGCAGACGATCTTGGCCTTGCGCATGCTGCTGGTAGTGAGACCCTTGGCGGCCTCTCGCGTGTCTGGGCGCGCAGGCCGTCGGCCATTCTAACAAACGGCTTTCCAGCGCCGCAAAGCGCGTTGACCACCTTCTGGACCACGTGATAGCGTGGAGCTTCTTTTCCGCTGACCCCGCATGGTGCGACGAGTTGTTCCATGGCAGTCGATCCTCGTCGGACTGCTATGGGTCCTGAGCGGCTTCCCGGGCTTGTCCGCGGAACTGCTCGCGCCGCACGACCCAGTCGTGCTGGACGGCACGAGCGCGGCCCTCCAGCCTGAAGGGTCCCACCCGGCCGTTTCGATCGACGAGCCGCCTCAAAAGGCGCGGGATCTCCTGGCGTCGATCGTCGCGCGCAACGGGAAGCCGCTGCCCGGCTACACCGGCGGGCGGGAATTTCGAAACCGGGAGCGCCGCTTGCCAAGAGGACAATATCGGGAGTATGACGTTAACCCTCGGCGGCGCGGCCATCCGCGCGACGCCGAACGGATCGTGATCGAGCAGCAGACCGGCAAGGCCTATTACACCCCAGACCACTATCGGACCTTCATCGCGATCAACTGACCCACGCGCCCGACGCCATGGCGAAAACTCAAACCGTCCATACCCATCTTCAGAATGCCACTGCGCCGTGGTCCTCGCTCCTGGTCGTCCCGAACGGCAAGAATCCGGCTGCGGTGGTGAAAGCGCCCTCGGGATTCGTCGTGCGCGCCATACAGGGAAAGAAATGCGGCACCGCCGCGGGGATCTTCAACGAGTTTGCGCGGGCGCTGGAATTTCCGGATTACTTCGGACACAACTGGGACGGCTTGGAGGAATGTCTGGCGGATTTGGAATGGCTGCCGGCCAAAGGCTACGTCCTGCTCATCACCGACGCCCACTGCGTCCTTCCGGACGACGAAGAAGAGTATGAAACGCTCCTGGAGATTTTGAGCGACGCGGGAGAAGCGTGGAGCAAAGGCCATACGGCGGACGGCCGCCGAGCGCCCTTTCACGTGTTCTTTGCCGTGTCCGAACGGGACAAAAGCCGCCGCAAGCACTGGGGGTTGAAGGAGCTGCCGGCAACGGACACGGCTGCTACGCCCTCGAAAAGACGGACGGCCACAGGGAAACGAGCGGGACGCATCCGCGACTAACGTCGATTAGAATCCCGCTTTACGTCTGAGATTTCTGATACCGTCCCACATCTGGTTCGCCGAGAACGGGAGCCGGCCGGCTCCCGCCTCAGCCGCTTCGACACGCGGCCGCTGCCCCGAAAGCGCCGCGCGCACCATCTCGTTCCATCGTGCTTGCACCGCGGACCGATGCGTGACACAGATGCCGTGTGTTTCCCGTCGGTCATCCAACGGAGGCTTTTCGCCCACGACGCCGCTCTGTCCTTCACGCCGGCACCACGAACAGATAATTGTCATACGTCCCGAGTGCTCCTCTTGCCGCGATGATTATATGTCAGCAAGAAACAGGCCCAAGTAAATTCTGCGTTAATAAACTTTTCTTCCTATTGAGAAGGCCTGAAACCCGTCATTCCGAGCCTCTGGGCGATTCTTCATCGCATTCACACGCCCAATCGAACATTTTTTGACCCCATGGTGAGGCAGTCCTCGACCATCCCGCCGAATTCTTGACCGGCTCTCCGGCAGCGTGCTAGGTTGCGCCCCCGTTATGAAAACGACACGGTCCGCCAAGCTCTTCGCCGACGCGCAAACCTTGATTCCCGGCGGCGTCAACAGCCCGGTCCGGGCGTTCCGCTCGGTCGGCGGGCAACCGCGCTTCATCCAGCGCGCGAAAGGCGCGCGGCTCTATGACGTGGACGGCAATGCCTACCTCGATTACGTACTGTCGTGGGGCCCGATGATCCTCGGCCATGCAGCGCCCGCCGTCATCGGCGCGATCAAGAAGGCGGCCGGACGCGGCACCAGCTATGGCGCACCGACCGAATTGGAGGTTACGCTGGCGAGGGAAATCCGCGCCGCGGTTCCCTCGATGGAAAAGGTCCGGCTGGTCAGCTCCGGCACGGAAGCGGTGATGAGCGCGATCCGCGTCGCGCGGGCTTTCACCAAGCGGGATGGCGTCCTGAAATTCGAAGGTTGCTATCACGGGCACAGCGACTATCTGCTGGCCAAGGCCGGATCCGGTCTGGCCACGTTGGGCATCCCGGACAGCCCGGGCGTCCCCGCCGATTTCGCCAAGCATACGTTGACCGCGCCGTACAACGACATCCGGACGCTCGAACGAGTGGTCAAAGAACACCGCCACGAACTGGCATGCATCATTGTGGAACCCATCGCGGGCAACATGGGGGTCGTGCCGCCGGCTCCGGAATTTCTGACGGCCCTCCGGCAGTTGACCTTGGACCACGACATCCTCCTGATTTTCGACGAAGTGATCTCCGGATTCCGCGTCGCCTACGGAGGCGCGCAAGCGCTCTACGGCATGACGCCCGATCTGACGGTGCTGGGGAAGATCATCGGCGGCGGGCTGCCGGTGGGGGCCTACGGCGGCCGGCGGGACATCATGGATTTGGTTGCGCCGTCCGGGCCGGTCTATCAAGCAGGGACCTTGTCCGGCAATCCGCTCGCCGTCTCGGCGGGACTCGCGACGCTGAAGCAATTGCGCTCCCGAGGGCTGTACAAGAAGTTGGATGAGGCGGCCGCGGCGTTGACCGCCGGCATCGGAGACGCAGCCAAGAAAGCCGGGATCCCGCTGACCCTCAGGCGGGTCGGTTCCATGATGACGGCGTTCTTCACACCCGGCCCGGTCGTGGATTGGAACACGGCGAAGCGGTCGGACACGGCGCGGTACGGAAAGTTTTTCCACCTGATGCTGGATCAGGGCGTGTATCTTGCCCCGTCGCAGTTCGAAGCGGCGTTTCTTTCGACCGCCCACACCGCCCGCGACATCGACAAGACCATCCGCGCGGCGCATGCGGCATTCAAGAAACTCTGAGCCGCCTCGCCCGCCGTTCGCATCCCGTATCTCTCTCGATACACCGTAGGGCGGAATGATACGGGCTTAGCCGGAACGCGAGCTCACCCGCCCGGCCCTGAGCCGCCAAGGCGGCTCTTTCCAATTGGGGCACGTCGCAAGGAGACGCGCGACCGAGCACGACGCTCAACAGCTTCCTATTCGTCGTCCTCGTCGCCGGCTTCCAGCGCCTCCTGCCGCTTCTGCTCTTCCATCGCGTTGTGCAGGAGCATGCGGATGAACATGGAATACAGCGATCCCTTTTCGAGCGTGCCTCCAGGCGGAATCGCGATTTTCCCTTCCTTTATCATCCGGTCCATCCACGCCTTCTGATCGGGCGCGATCAAAATCGGGACCTCAACCAATCCCACTCGACCGAACATTTCCATGACTGACCTCCGTGATTCAGGCACTTATGGCTGATGGCGTATGGCAAGAACTCGACTTCCGAACCGAGGGCCATAAGCCATACGCTAGACGCGCTGCGAGATGAGCGCCATTCCAGCATGCCATTTTCTCCATTGTCAACCGAGCCGCGCTGTGCCTTGGGCTCCGAATTTTCGCAGTCTGCGCCCTTAGGGGGACGCGACACGTTTTTCGAGTTGTCGTGTGGCACGGGGCGTGCTTTGACACATTTCCATGCGGCGCAGCCTGACACTCCTTGCGTGCCTGTTCGTGGTCTTCTTAGGCTTCTTGCCGTGGCATCTCGCGGAAGCCGCGCGCCTGGCGGAATCGAGTCCCGAGTCGTCCGTTCGGAAGCATTGTGATGTCTGCCGTCCGCCTTCTCTCTCGGAAACACCTCCCTCCACGCTGGAGCCGTACCGCCAGCAACGCCCCCGTGAGCCGCACGCCATTCGTCCGCACAGACTTCCCAAAGGACGCTATCGCATCACGCCGTATCAGCGGCAAGCTCGTCCGTCCATATGGGGCCGCATGCCGGGCCGCGGACTTCCCACGAGTCAACCCATCGTTGCAATCGACGGGGATACACTGCGGGTCGGCGCGGATCGGGTTCGTCTGCGCGGGATCAACGCCCCTGAGCTCACCGAGCCTGGTGGGGACGCGGCTCGCCTGAGGCTGGAGGAGCTGCTGAAGGAGGGGTCGGTCCGGATCGTCCCTCACGGCCAGGACGTGTACGGCCGCACGATCGCCGA
>JBDZVU010000136.1:0-5193 GCA_040255845.1 Nitrospiraceae bacterium
TTGAATTCGAGGCATGGAGGTACCCTTCCGCCGGGACGAGACTCTCGTCGCCCATTTGCCGAGGGTAGCCGGGAATACTGAAGAAGCAGTTAATGTAGACTTGAAATAAAGACACGCTATTGCAGGGGAACCCGGACGAGCAGGCCGGGGGTTTGGATAGGCTTGCGGTCTTCCGACGTCTGGTACTGCGATCCAGGCGTGAAGCCCTGGCTGCCATCATGCCATTGCCGGCGGAAATTGCGGAACGTGACCTCCGGTCCTTGTTCCTTCGTCTCCGTGGGAGCGTGGGCCTCCGAATTGGGCGTAGGCGCCGCCTGGTCCGTGGGCGGATTGGGGGGCGGTTGCGGCGGGAGAGGCAGCGTCGGCGCAGCGCCACAGAGCACCAGCGCCAGCATGCCGGGCCAGAGGCTTGCTGCACATCTCATCAAATTACAGCCCTTCCGTTTCGGGGCGCATCATGGGTCCTGTTCCCCTTGGGTCGTCAGCCGGATTGCCCGCCGGCAGCCCTAACGGCACGGCGCTGCCGGAGCGCCAGGCGTTCAAGGCCCACCGCACGGACGGAAATGCGATTTCCGACCATGGAATGTCATCCCAGGAGAACAGGCGCACATCAAGACTTTCCTGACCTGCGGCGAAGGTGGGAGCGCCGGTACCGGCAAACTGTGCTCGAAAAATCACTTGCACCTGACCGATGCGGGCGATGCTGAAGACTGCGAGGATCCCCTCCAGCTCAATCACCGCCTGGGCTTCCTCCCACGCTTCGCGCGCCGCACCCTCCTGCAAGGTTTCCCCGAGCTCGAGATATCCCGCGGGCAGGGTCCAGAAGCCGCGGCGCGGTTCGATCCCGCGGCGGCACATCAGGACCGCGTCGCCGGCGGCGACCACCGATCCGACTACGACCTTCGGGTTTTCGTAATCGATGAAACCGCATTCAGCGCAGACACGCCGTTCGCGGTTGTCGCCTTCGGGGACCTGGCGGCGGAAATCCGGCATGCGTGCAGGGTGGGACGTTCGGTCCCGCCGATCAACTGCACCCGAGTCGGCCGTCCTTCCCGCCGGATCAGACCGACACGTCCAGCAAAGATCCGCGGGGCAGGGGACGTGATGGGGTGGCAGGCGGGGAAGCGGCCCCGGAAGTTGGTGGGGTGGTTCCCAACGGGCGCTCCGGCGGGGGGGCCGGTACTCGCACGGGATGGACAGGCGCGGTAGGCCTCACGGCGCCACCCGGGGGCGCCCCATGAGAGACACCGGCGCCCGATGAGAGGGCGGCAATGGAGGCAGGCGATAGCATGGGAAGCAGGATCGGCCGCATGTCTTAAGGATAGGTCAACGCGCTGACATTTTGTCAGCGTTCCGGTCCGACTCCGGTTCAACTTTCGGAAGGTTCGGTCTGAAATGTCCCGCGCAGCGCATCCAGCGCTTGTTGCATCTCGGAGCGGAAATACGCTGCCGCCTGCGTCGCTGCCTGGAGATCGCCATTGCGGATCGCGGCCATGGCCTGGCGCAACCGTTGTTCCAGCGCCGCGAGGCCATAGCTTGCAGCTATCCCCGTCATCGCATGAAGTTGGAAGCGCGCATCGTCGGCGTTTGCCGCAGCCAGCGCGATACGCAATGCGCCCAGCCGTTGCTGGAGTTCAGCCGCGCACTCGGCGACGGCCGAGGCGAGGGTCGCCGGCGGCAGGCCACTCTTCAGTTCGCGAACGCGGCTTTCGTCGAGGAGGCTGGCGGAATGTGTCGTCCGGGCCGAAGCATGGGCCGAGCGCATCGTGCGGCCGCATAGGCCCCAGACGGCTTTCGCGATGGCTGCTCGCAATTCGGGCAGGTCCACTGGCTTGCCGAGCACGCCATCCATGCCTGCTTCCTTACAAGCCGCTGTCATGTCGCCGGAAGTGCTGCCGCTAAGCGCGAAAACCGGCAGCGCGCAACCGGGCTGCCCAAGCCGGCGGATAAGCCGGGTCATGTCCGTGCCGCTCATGCCCGGCATGTGAACGTCAGTCAGAACGATATCGTAGGGCGTGCACGCGATTGCAGCCAGTGCCTGTTCGGCGTTGCACGCGACGTCCACATAATGACCGTCGCGGCGCAGCAGAGTGGACGTGATCACCTGGTTGGTATGGATGTCTTCCACGAGCAAAATCCGGGTGCGTGGAAGCCATCCTACATCCGGGTCGAGAGTGGGCGCGGCAGCGTACTGCGCAGTTGCCGGCCGCTCTCTGTCCGGCAGCGTGAGCCAGAATTCGTTGCCGGTTTCTCCCGTGTCGAACCGGTGGGTTGAATAGCCAATGCGCCCGCCCATGAGCACGGCGAGCTGGTGGCAGATGGCCAAGCCCAGTCCGGAGCCTTCTGGCGAATCGCTGCCGGTTTCCCCCAGCCGGCTGAACGGCCGGAACAGCCGTTCCTGATCACGGGCAGGGATGACCGGTCCGTGGTCGCGTACGGCGAACCGTACGAAACCGGCCTGCTCTCTGTCACGCTCGGTGACGAGGATTACCTCTCCAGGATGGGCGAATTTTACGGCGTTGGACAGCAGGTTGATCAGGATCTGGCGCAGGCGTCCGGAATCGGCAAAGAAGGCGGTGGGGCAGCCGATGGCGAATTCAGGGCGCAGTTCCACGCCGCGTTGCTGCGCCTGAGCCGTGAACATGCCGGTTGCACCTTCGATCAGCCGGGGCAGCTCGAATACGGAAGGGCGCAGAGCAAGCTGGCCCGCCTCCATCCGGGACAGTTCGAGGATGTCGTTACTGAGCCCCATCAGGGCGTCGCCGGCCTGGCTCGCGATATCGAGCAGGCGCCGCTGCGCCTCGGTCAGGCGGCCTTCGTGTAACAGACGCAGCGTGTTCAACAGCGCATTGAGCGGCGTGCGGATCTCGTGGCTGACGATGGCGACGAAGCGCGACTTGGCGCGGGTAGCCTCCTCGGCGGCGGCGTGCGCCTGGACCAAGCCGGTTTCTGCTCGCTTGCGCGCGGTGATGTCGCTGTAAAGGGTGACCGAGCTGCCATCGGGCAGCCGGTTGCGGCGAAGCTCGACAACGCGGCCATCGGGCTTGGTGCGCTCGACCACGCCGATGCTGCGTCCGGCGCGCAGCGCGGCCAGGCGGCGCGCCACCTCGGCTTCGATGTCAACAGGTCCGAACTGGCCGGTGCGCGCCTGGGCGCGGAGGATTTCCTCCATTGTCTGGCCGGGCCGCAGGACGTGTTCCGGCACGCCGGCGATGTCGGGAAAACGGGCGTTCCAGGTCACCAGGTGAAGGTCGGCATCGAGCACGGCGACGCCGTCCATCATCCCCGCCAGGGTCGCTTCGAGTTGGGCGTTCTTATTTTCCAGCCGGTCGTTCATGACCCGGAGGCGAGAGATTGCTGCGGCCAGCGCAGAGCGTTCCTGACAGGTGAGATTCTGGCGTCGCCGCGCGACGTGCGCGCCCAGGAAAAAACCGGCTGCGGCCGTGGCAGCGGCAACGGGAAGCACCGGAAGATCCGGCCCGCCGGCATGCCGCAAAAGAAACTCACCCCCGGCGACAACGGCCACGAGAAAGGCGGCGAGGGCTAATCCCTTACCCAGGCGATCTCGCGCGGTTCTGGTGGACTGGCTGGGCATTGGACCACGTCATGCTTAGCCCTTCCGGGATAGCAAATACAACTATTGCGTGATGAACCGGGCCTTCGCGTAACCTTTCTTACCGGTCGGGTTCTTGCCCTGATGCCGCCCCGATGCGAATGTCCGCCCGTTTTCCGAATGACCGACCCGTGCGGCCCCGGCCGCACTCCGCGAAGAGGATGGAATGGCGAAGATCAAGGTGAAGACTCCGGTCGTGGAGTTGGACGGGGACGAGATGACCCGCATCATCTGGGGGTTCATCAAGGACAAGCTGATCCTGCCCTACCTCGATATCGACCTGAAATACTTCGACCTTGGGATCGAATACCGCGATAAGACCGACGACCAGGTGACGGTGGACGCGGCTCACGCGATCGCCCGCTACGGCGTCGGCGTCAAATGCGCGACGATCACGCCGGATGAGGCGCGGGTGGAGGAGTTCGGGCTGAAGCGGATGTACCGCAGCCCCAACGGCACGATCCGCAATATCCTGGACGGCACGATCTTCCGCGAGCCGATCATCTGTAAGAACGTGCCGCGCCTGGTGCCGCACTGGACGCAGCCGATCGTTATCGGGCGGCATGCGTATGGCGATATCTATCGCGCGACCGAGATGAAGATCCCGGGCCCCGGCCGCGTGACGCTGACGTATCAGCCGGAAGGTGGCGGACCGGCCCAGACCCTGGACGTGCACACGTTCAAGCAGGGCGGCGTCGCCATGGCGAT
Source organism: Nitrospiraceae bacterium (assembly GCA_040255845.1). Taxonomy (GTDB): domain Bacteria; phylum Nitrospirota; class Nitrospiria; order Nitrospirales; family Nitrospiraceae; genus Nitrospira_D. The sequence goes on from JBDZVU010000136.1 coordinate 4,322, forward strand.
GCACAACACGGAAGAGAGCATCAAGGGCTTCGCCCGCGCGTCGTTCAACTACGCCCTGATGCGCAACTGGCCGCTGTACCTCTCCACCAAGAACACCATCATCAAGGCCTATGACGGCTACTTCAAGGACATCTTCCAGGACATTTACGAAAAGGAGTTCAAGGCCGAATTCGACAAGAAGGGCCTGACCTACGAGCATCGCCTGATCGACGACATGGTGGCGCAGGCGCTAAAGTGGAACGGCGGCTATGTCTGGGCGTGCAAGAACTACGACGGCGACGTGCAGTCCGACGTGGTCGCGCAGGGGTTCGGCTCACTCGGCCTGATGACCAGCGTTCTGCTCAGTCCGGACGGCAAAACCGTCGAGAGCGAGGCAGCGCACGGCACGGTTACGCGCCACTATCGCCAGCACCAGCAGGGGAAGGAAACCTCGACCAACCCGATCGCCTCCATCTTCGCCTGGACGCGCGGGCTGATCCATCGCGGCCGGTTCGACAACACGCCAGACGTGGTGCGCTTTGCTGAGACGCTGGAGAAGGTCTGCGTTCAGACGGTGGAGGCGGGGCACATGACCCGGGACCTCGCACTGCTGATCGGCCCCGATCAGCCGTGGCTTAACACGCAGGCATTTCTGGCGAAGCTGGACGACAATCTGAAGGCGGCAATGAAATAGCCGGCTGTCCGGTTCGTCCCCTTCAAAGTCGTTTTGACGAGCGGGAAAGGGGGGGACGATGCAAACCGGGTGTCATGAAGGCATGCTTGGTCTTGAGGGGCTGCGGCGATATCCGCTGGCGCGGCGCGGCTTCGTCATGGCCGGCCTGATCAGCGGTTTCACGCTGGCGACGCAGCGCGTCGAAGCCCAGACGATCCAT
>JBDZVU010000008.1:0-35776 GCA_040255845.1 Nitrospiraceae bacterium
CGCGCTGCATCCTGTCTCATCCGTGGGTTGACCGTTAAATGGAGTTGCGCCCCCTCGCGAATGCAGCCTTTGGTGACCACGCCTTTGTGGAGTATCAACGTGGGAACCGGCCTGGTCGTTTCCTTGATCTCGACCCGTCCCTCCGGACCGACCAGAATCCCCTGGTCCCCGACCTGTCCGCCACCCTCGGCATAGAAGGGCGTCACGTTCAACACCACTTCCACCTCGTCGCCTTCGACGGCTTCCTTGACCATGCGGTCGCCCTTGAGGATCGCTTGTAGAACACTATCCGCCTCAAGCCGTTCATATCCGACAAATTGGGTCGTGCCCAGCCGTTTGGCAAGGTCCGCGACGGCCGGCCGCGCCGTGTCCTGCTCGAAACCTCCGGTCTTGCGCGCGCGGGCGCGCTGCTCTTCGAGAGCCCGATCGAAACCGGCTTCGTCCACGCTCAACCCTTGCTCGCGGCACGCCTCCTGAATCAGGTCCATCGGAAAGCCGTAGGTATCGTACAGCTTGAAGACCTCGGCGCCCGGCAGCACGATGCGGCCAGCGGCGCGCGTCTTCGCGATCAGATCGTTCAGAATGGGTAGTCCTTGATCGAGGGTGGCGATGAACCGCTCTTCCTCTCCTCTCGTGGCTTCGGACACGGTGCCGGCCGCGGCCCGCAGCTCGGAATAGGCCTCCCCCATTTGGTCGATCACGGCACCGCTCAGCTCGTACAGAAACGGCTCCGTAATGCCGAGGAGCCGGCCGTGCCGCGCCGCCCGCCTGAGAATCCGGCGGAGTACATATCCGCGGCCTTCATTCGACGGCAATACACCATCCGCCATGAGGAAGGTCACGGCGCGGAGATGGTCGGCAATCACCCGCATGCTTCGGTCCCCGGCCTCGTTCTCGCCGTACCGCACACCGGCCCGCCGAGCGATGGCCGCCAGAATCGGCGTGAACAAATCGCTGTCATAGTTGCTGTAGACGCCTTGGGCCACGGCGGCCAGGCGCTCCAGCCCCATACCGGTATCAATGCTCGGCTTTGGCAAGGGATGCAGCGTCCCTGCCGCATCGCGGTTGAATTGCATGAACACGAGGTTCCAGATTTCGATGACGCGGTCGCCCTCGCCGTTCGGCTGGTCGTCGCCGGGCACCGACGGGCCCTGGTCGAAATGAATTTCCGAGCACGGTCCGCAAGGCCCCGTATCGGCCATTTGCCAGAAGTTGTCCTTTTCGCCGCACCGCACGATTCGCGACGGCGTCACGCCGATCTGTTTCCAAAGCCGCTCGGCCTCGTCATCCTCACGGAAGATGGTGACCCATAGACGATCCTTCGCCAAGCCGACGGTCTCGGTTAAGAACTCCCACCCGAACCGGATCGCGTCTTCCTTGAAGTAGTCGCCGAAGGAAAAGTTGCCGAGCATTTCGAAAAAGGTGTGATGCCGCCTCGTGTAGCCGACGTTCTCGAGGTCGTTGTGCTTGCCGCCGGCCCGCAGACATTTTTGGACGCTGACGGCCCTGCTGTACGGCCGGCGCTCCTCGCCTAGAAAGACGCGCTTGAACTGATTCATGCCTGCGTTGGTAAAGAGCAGCGTGGGATCGGCCTGCGGAATGAGCGGGGAACTGGGAACCACGTGGTGCCCCTGCTGCTCAAAGTAGCGGAGAAAGGCCCGGCGAAGCTCTTGTGCGCTGTTTTTCATGTCTTCGATCTTTCAGTCTTGATCATCACAGACACCTATTATACGGGTGATGATCTCATCGCCGAAACCCCACTGACGTAGGAGCCTCGCGCGGTCCTGCGGCCGCAGTGGGCGGCCTTTGCGGCGCTTGGCGGCGAGCGCGCGTCGCGCCAGCTGGTCTTCATCCAAACCGCGCAGCACGTCTTTCACGGCCTGTTCCGCCAGCAAGATGGGAACACCGCGGGCCTCCAGCTCGGCCTGCAGCCGAAGCGGGCCCATCGGCTGTCGGCTCAGTTGCCGATCCAGCCATCGTTCGGCAAAGGCACGGTCGTCAAGGTACTTGAGGTCGGACAAGCGGGCGATCGCGCGTTCGGCTTGGGCCTGAGACGCTCCCCGGTGAAGCAAATAGCGCCGGACTTGAGTCGTGGTGCGATCCCAGCGGGCAAGGTAGCGCAGAGCGAGGTCCAGCCAGTGGTCGGATGAGGAGACGGTCCGTCGTGACGCGGCCACGGAAGGGCATGCCTACTTATGCGCCCGCTTCTCTTCCCGCTGCGCGGCCGGCTTCTCCTCTTTGCCGTCGGGCTTTTTCTCGCCGCGCGCCGGCACGCCCGCCAGTTCCCGCAGCTTGGCTTCGATGTCGCGCGCCGTCGCCGGATTATTCTTCAAAAAATCACGCGCGGCTTCGCGGCCTTGGCCGATGCGGTCGCCTTTATAGCTGTACCAGGCGCCGGACTTTTCGATGACGCGCTTCTCGACACCGAGGTCCACCAGTTCGCCGGACTTCGAAATGCCCTCTGCAAACATGATGTCGAACTCGGCCTGCTTGAACGGTGGAGCCATCTTGTTCTTCACGACCTTCACCCGCACCCGGCTGCCCATCACGTCCTGTCCTTCTTTGATAGACTCGATGCGCCGAATATCAAGCCGCACGGAGGAGTAGAACTTCAGCGCGTTCCCCCCGGTCGTGGTTTCGGGATTACCAAACATGACGCCGAGCTTCATCCGGATCTGATTGATGAAGATGACCGTGGTCAGAGATTTGGAGATCGCGCCCGTCAGCTTTCGCAACGCCTGAGACATCAGCCGGGCCTGGAGGCCCATGTGCGCGTCACCCATCTCCCCTTCGATCTCGGCCCGGGGGGTCAGGGCGGCCACCGAGTCCACCACGATCAAGTCGATGGCGCCGCTCCGCACGAGTGTTTCGGCGATCTCAAGCGCCTGCTCGCCGGTATCGGGTTGGGACACGAGCAGGTCGTCGGCCTGGACGCCGAGCTTTCTGGCATAGGTGAGGTCCAGCGCATGCTCGGCGTCGATGAACGCCGCGACACCGCCCGCTTTTTGCACTTCGGCGATGCAGTGCAGCGTGAGCGTGGTCTTGCCGGAAGCCTCCGGCCCGAAAATTTCAATCACCCGTCCCCGCGGCAGACCTCCAACGCCTAACGCAATGTCAAGTCCCAACGACCCCGTCGAAATGGCCGGAACATCGGCCGGCTTCTCGTCGGCTCCCAGCTTCATGATCGCACCCTTCCCATATTGTTTCTCGATTTGGGACAGGGCTAGATCGAGCGCGCGCTTCTTGTCGTCTTTCTCTGCCATGAGATCTCCTCTTGTCCATGTCACTCGCACGGGGTCTTGCGAAGCGGGGGGATTATACAGAAGCGAACCAGGGAAGCCTAGTGGCTTTGACGAGACGCGTGGACCAAATGGAACCAATCGCGAGGAAACCGACTACAGACGATCAGCAGGAAACTCCGAACGCGGAACGGACCGTTCCCGGGGATTCTGGAAGCGCAAGTGGAAGTCGTGCATGCCGGACTCGGGCGAAAGGGAAAACCAACCCTCCGCCTTGAGGTGCTCGTCCGACTTGGATTTGCCCTTCGGATACAGCTTCAGTTCGAGGTGCCCTTTTTGATCGCCCTGCGTGTCGGCGGGAGCTAACATTCCGTCGATCTGGATGTGATCTTCCAGCGCGTCCAATGCCCGGTTCAACAGCGACCGCAACATCTGCGTGCTCAACGATTCCTGGAAGGGCTGGTCTGGATCAAACGAGGGCACTTCAGCGGCGCCCGCCGTCCGGGGGCCCAGAATAAAGGACATGAGCAAAAAGACGAGAACTGCGCTCGGCATGGCGCCATGCTACTGAACGGCAGGCTCGCGGTCAAGGGAGCCAGTCACGCATAGGTGTTGCTCGAGATGCCGAGAGAGAGTATGCTGACCCCTATGCATTACCCTAGGACGCCAGCCGGACGGGTCCGTTGGTCCGCAGGGCTTCTTCTGCTTCTCTGCCTGTGCGTCTTCGTCCAAATGCTCGGCGTCCCTCAGACGCTTCTGAACCCCGCAGGGAGCTGGGATGCGTGGGGAGACTCCGTGCTCGAAGGGCTCTCGGTCCCTCCCTCCGTGGCGCAAATCGGCCCATCGGACCGAGTGACGTCCTTCGCCGAAACCGAGCAGACCTTCACTCATATGGCCGTGATTCAGGTGCCTTTTCATCCTCCGGTCTCCTCGTCCCTGTCCTAAACCTGCGCGGGATCGCGTGGAAGGAATGCCGGACGAGGCCCCGGACTCTGGCGTTTCTCCGCGGCACAGACGTCGGCATTCATTTTGCGTTAGCTGTCCGCGCGTCTGCCACGCGCAGGCGTCGGAGTTCGTGCAGTGAGGTGATCTATGCGCTTATCGCTTCGATTTGTACTCCCGCTGGCACTGGTGCTCGCAGCACTGGCCTATGCCGTGATCCCCTTGGTCGACACGTTGACCATCAAATGGTTCGTGCGTGATTTGGAGATCCGCTCGCGCCTGATTGCCAGTACGATCGAAGGGCCGCTGGTCGATTTACTGGAAAGCGATTCGAAGACCAACAAATTGATCAGCTACTTTCACCGGCTCATTCAGGACGAGCGGCTCTACGCGATCGCGTTCTGCGATAAGAACGGCAAGGTGCTGTACAAGACGCCCACGTACCCCGATGCGATTCCCTGCGACGGCACCGCCGCCATCAAACCCGACACGACGGCCGTGCTGCATCTGGCGCCGGGCGCCGTGCATGTGTCGCCCGTGGAGATCCAGGGCAACGGCCGGCTGCTCGGCCGTCTCATGCTGGTGCATGACATGAGCTGGATTCACCGCCGCAGCAGCGACACGAAGTGGTATCTGTTTTACCTGTTTGCCGTCATCGGCGGGGTCATTTCGTTGGTCACCGTGCTGGTCGCGCACTTGAGCTGGAAGGGCTGGGTCAGCGGAGTCCAATCCATGCTCCGCGGCGAAGGCTTACTGGCGTTGCTGGGTAACCACCGGCACGCGCCCGAACTGCAGCCTGTCGCCAAAGATCTCCGGGCGCTCATCCAGCAGCTGGAGCAGGACAAGCGGATGCGTGACGAAAGCCAGATGACTTGGACTCCCCTCAAGCTGAAAACGATTCTTCACGACTATTTGGCAGGAGACGAAATCATCATCGTCTCCAATCGGGAGCCGTACATCCACAATTGGAACGGAGACCACGTGGAAGTCCAGGTCCCGGCCAGTGGGCTGGTCACCGCCCTGGAGCCGATCATGCGGGCCTGTTCGGGCACCTGGGTGGCGCACGGCAGCGGCTCCGCAGATCGTACGGCCGTCGACGCCCGCGGCCACGTCCGCGTGCCGCCCGACCATCCGGCGTATGCCATCCGGCGCATCTGGATGACCGAGCAGGAAGAGGCCGGATATTACTACGGGTTCTCCAACGAAGGACTGTGGCCGCTCTGCCACCTCGCCCACGTCCGGCCGGTCTTCCGGTCCCAAGACTGGCAGCACTACCAGGAAATCAACGAGCGGTTCGCCATGGCCGTCGTGGAAGAAGCCAAAACGGACAATCCTGTGGTTCTGGTGCAGGATTACCATCTGGCGCTGGCCCCGAAGATGATTCGTGACCACCTGCCGAACGCCACGATCATTACGTTCTGGCACATTCCCTGGCCCAACGCCGAGCGGTATGCCATTTGTCCCTGGCACCGGGAGATCTTGGCTGGCCTGTTGGGCAGCAGCATCCTCGGCTTCCATACGCGGTTCAATTGCAGCAACTTCATCGACAGTGTGGACCGCCTGCTGGAGTCGCGGATCGACCGGGATACCTCGACGGTGTCCCACGGCGGCAAACTGACCGCGGTCAACCACTACCCCATCTCCATCGAGTGGCCGAGCCAGGCCTTGTTGGAGCAGCCGTCGGTGACGGAGTGCCGCACCCAGATCCGCACCGCGCATCGCCTGAAACCCACGCATCGCATCGGGCTGGGGGTCGAGCGGCTGGATTACACCAAGGGCATTCTCGAGCGGTTCCTCGCGGTAGAGCGGCTGTTGGAGTTACAGCCGGAATGGCTGGGCCAGTTCACCTTCATTCAGATCGCGGCGCCGAGCCGGTCCATCATTCCGCAGTATCAGCGGTTCGCCGAGGAGGTCGCGGCACTGGCCGATCGGATCAACGCCCGCTTCGGCTACACGGGCTATCAACCCATCATCCTGTTGGCCGAACACCATAGCCCGGCCACCCTGATGACGTACTATCGAGGGGCCGATTGCTGCTTGGTGAGCAGCCTCCACGATGGGATGAACCTGGTGGCGAAGGAGTTCGTCGCTGCCCGCGACGACGAGCAGGGCGTCTTGATCTTAAGCCAGTTCACCGGCGCCGCATGCGAACTGCCGGAAGCGCTGATCGTCAACCCCTACCATATCGATCAGTCAGCGGCCGCACTGCATCTGGCCCTGACCATGCCCGCCGTGGAACAGCAGGCGCGCATGCGCAGCATGCGAGGCATCGTGCAGGAGTACAACGTCTACCGCTGGGCCGGCCGGATGCTCCTCGACGCGGCCCGCATGCGCCAGCGCGCGCGCTTGATTCGCCAGGTTCGCGAGCCTGACGTCGGACTGATCTCCGGAGGCACCGCGTGAGCCGCTATCATGCACTCTCGCCGGAAGGCCGGCGCCGGCTGCGCAGCCTGTCCACCCGGTCGATCTTGTATGGGTTCGACTTCGATGGGACGCTGGCCCGCCTTTCGCCTGACCGAGCCGGCGTCAGGATGACCGGCTCGATTCAAGAATGGCTGGCGGAATTGAGCCGGCGCGCCCCGTGCGCCGTCGTGTCGGGCCGGTCGCTCACCGACTTGCGCCCACGGCTCAGCGGCGTTGTTCCCCTTCTCGCTGGGAACCATGGCATCGAGAACCCCTGCACGCCGCCGGCCACCCTCGTTCGCGCGGAGGCCTTGTGCCGGGGGTGGCTCACCGCATTGCGAAAGGAAGCCGAGGGACCCCTGTTCCGTCGGGGTGTCGATGTCGAGGACAAGCGCTACACTCTCACCTGCCATTATCGCGGCGTCCAGGCTCCCGACGAGGTGCGGACGGCCCTGGTCGCCAGGCTGACGCAGCTGACACCAGCGCCCCGCTTGACGTTCGGTCATGCCTGCATCAACATCCTCCCTGCCTTTCATGGAGGAAAAGGCGTGGCGGCGCAGCGACTCATGGAGGAGATGGGCTTAGAGGGGTTGTTCTACATCGGGGACGACGACGCGGACGAGGAAGTCTTTGCGCTGCCCACCACCCTGGCCATGAGCATCAGGGTCGGAAACGCACCCGAGTCAAAAGCCGAGTTTTACGTCGACCATCAAGACCAAGTGGAGGAGGTGATTCGCTTCCTGGTGCATCGGTTGGACCGGACGCCGGAGGCGGAGGAAGCCGCGCCGCTGAGTCGGGGCAAGAGGATCGGGTGAGGTGAACCGGGAGGCAACGATGGGGGCAACTGAGAGTGCGGGGCGCGGCCGTCGGCCGCGCCCCTGTGGACCGGCCTACTTTCCGCTCTGCTCCTTGCCCTCGTCCTTCTTGTCGTCGCTGAACACCACGTGGCCGCCCTTGTCCTTGTGCTCATCCTTCTTGTCGTCGCTCATCTGCACCACGACATGGCCGCCCTTCTTCTCCTCTTTCTTATCTTCGTCCGCCATCGCCATGGTGGCCATGGCGCCCATGCCGACGAATGCCGCTAATGCCGCCATCATGCTGAAACGCTTCATAAATGCCTCCATAAAAGGATGTGAAACCCGATTAATACAGTCTCTGCCCTATGCAGGACTGACCTGTCATTTTTACCAGGTGGACACCTGGGGACCAACGGACAAATGTGCCGGCGGCGCGGTCACATTTGTCCAGTGCAAATCCCGTGATCAGGAGGCACTATGTTTCGCGCTGGCATGATGGGCACGCTCTCGAAAGAGCAGTCCGCGGCGGACCGGCACCCCGACGCCGGTCGGCTGGACCAGGTTGTTACGACACCGGAGGAGTTCGATCGAGTCGTGGCGCAGGCCTTGCCAGCGCTTCTCGACAGAGCCACGAGTTATACGAAACGCTTTCTGCGCGAAACAGGCCAATGGAGCGACGACGTCGCCCATGAAAAATTCGTGCTACGTTGGGGCGCGGAATATCTTGAGCGCTTTTTGGTCTGCGGCCGAAGCGAAGTCCCCTGCCGCCCGTTGTTCTTGCTGGACTCGCTCGTGGCCAGGCAGCACAGTCAGCCGGAGCCTTTCTGCTATCATCCCGAGCTGCTCACGCCGTTGGGACGGCTCATCGACGGCCTGTTGAGTCGGGCGGCCATCAGCCGTGACGCGCTCATCGCCCTGTATTATCACTGTTACGGCTTGGGGCCGGGACAGGTCATCGCCGTGCTCGGCATGGCGGGCTCGGAAAGCCAACGCATCTACAAGAATTTTCAGCGTTGGCGTGACACAGGGTGGCAGCGCGCGATGGAAGACGCCGGCATTTCTGCAGACGAGATCGCCGAGTTCAGTCGCCAGCAAGCGACTCACCGCCATCGATTCAACGCCGACGCGGAACGACTGATTCGCTTCGCGCAAGCCCACTATCGGAAAAGTGAGCCGGATCATTATGCGTGTCCGTCGCCGGTGGAGTGGGAAGACATGTTCGCACAGGGTTACGGCACCGATTATCGCATCTGGCACCTGGCGCTTTGCGTGGACTGCCTGCAGACCGCCTGGGATGTCGGCGGCGCCCGCACTGCCTCGATCGATAAACCACGGGTGGATTTCCGCATCCACCCGTCATGACCGGAGGACTCACACCCATGGATCATGAACATCTGGATACCTATCGCGGTCATTTGCTGAACCGCGTCGAACGCAGAGCCGAGCACGCGCGCCGTCACACCTCACACCCGTTCCATCTGTTCATCAACGAACAGCGCGTCGGTGAGCTGGACGGGATGGGACGCGAAGCCACCCTGCAGGTACAGCATCCCGCCCGGATCCAAACCGTACAAGTGCGGTCGGAGGACGGCGTGCTGCTCGGCGGTCTCTGCGCCCCCGAACATGGCTACAAGACGGCCCATATCGCCATTGGACGCGACTCGATCGATCTGGACGTACGCAACCATGCCCAGGGCGGTACGGTCAACGCGGCCTATACCCCCGCGCCGCCGCTGTGGTCCCGCGCCAGACGCCTGTTCGATCGGGCGACGGACCGTCGGGCGTCGACCAGCGCCCCTCCCTTGTATGTGCCCGCCATGCGTACCATGGCGTTTACCCAAGTCCTGGTGGCCGCCGTGCTGGTCGGCGTGGTGGCGGACCGTTGGACCGGATGGAGCACGCAGGAGCGGACGCCGCCCCCCGTAACGCCGGCGCAGGCGCCGTGGGTTGCCCCGATGGCGGAGGTAGCTAAGCTCGAGCAGCGCCTGACGGATCTCATGCAGATGCAAACCAAGGCCATCGACACCATGCAGACGCAGCAGCAGACGATGGCGCAACTGCAGCGCACCATCACCAAATTGTCGGCGGCTCAGGAAACCGTCGCCAGCGGCGTGGTGACCGTTCAGCGTGAAATTGAAAAACGTGAGAAAGGCGTCGGCCGCGAGGTGGACAGAATGTCGCGCCTGCTGATGACGCGCGCTCAAAACGCCCAGGAGGAATTGCAGGCGGAAATCCAGAGCCTTACGATCGCCAATGACCGGCTGAGCAAGGAACGCCTGGATCTGGAGCGCAGCAACCAGGAACTCAAACAGCGGCTCAAAGCGGCAGGTATCGACATCTCGAAGGCCGCGCCTTCAAAGGCCGGCAGCGGGGATCTCGCACAGCGGGAGCAACCCGCCAACACGCAGATCGCCGAAGGGCGCCGCAGTTCGGAACCGGCTCCGCTTCTATTTTGGGTGACGTTCCAAGAAGGCACGTCTGAAGACAGCATCGAACGGCTGGTCCGCGAGGTACAAGGCCGAAAGGGAACGATTACGGACGGATGGCAGGCGGTGGAAATCGTCCATCCTGTCGAATCGCCTGACCGATTCCTCGACAAGATCCGTCAGGCGAAGATCGTCAAGGCCGTGCGCACGGTTGAAGCACGCTGAGCCCCCTCCGAGCCGCGTCGCTGCTCGAAGTCTTGCGTGCGCGTCGCTGCCCACCTGAGAGGGCCGGCAACGGATGTCCGCGTGAAACGGTAGCTCCTCCCGTGCGGGCTCCACGCTGCTGACACTGGCCCATCTCGCAACGCTGAATTCCTCAAAAGGGCTAGGCGCAGTCTCCGACCTTCGTTTCCTCCAACCTGGGCGAAGACCGAAGGTTAAACCAATACGCACTCCCGCCCTCCACACAGAAGAGGGGGTCTAGTGGACAAAACGCGCCGGCGCCCCCCTGCATTTGTCGACTATCCAGAGAGCCGGTTCTCTGGTTCAATGCCTGCCATGAATGGCGCGGCGACAAGACAGAACATTACTGTGCTCGGCGGAAAGGACCTCTGATGAAAATCGCGCAAGTGGCTCCTTTGTGGGAAAGCGTGCCTCCGAAGCTGTACGGCGGCACGGAACGAATCGTTTCGTATGTTACCGAGGAATTGGTCCGCATGGGTCATGACGTGACGCTCTTCGCGAGCGGCGATTCGACGACGGGGGCACGACTGGAAGCGATCTGCCCGCAGGCCTTGCGGCTCAACAGCGGCATTTTCAACCGCGATGCCCCGCTCATCATGCTTCAGGAGCGCGCACTGGGCGGGCACGGCGATTTCGACATCGTGCACTCCCATCTCGACTTTCTCGGATTCCCCCTCGCCCGGAGACAGGCCGTCCCGGTCGTCACTACCCTGCACGGACGGCTCGATCTCACGGAACTTGAGCCGGTCTTTCGCGAGTATGCCGAAATGCCCCTGGTCTCGATTTCCGACGCTCAGCGGAAACCTCTCCCATGGGCCAACTGGCACGCGACCATCCACCATGGACTGCCGCGCGACCTCTACAACTTTCATTCCGGGTCAGAGGGCTATTTGGCGTTTCTAGGCCGGATCTCGCCAGAAAAACGGCCGGACCACGCGATCGAGATCGCCAAACGGGCCGGGCTGCCGCTGCGCATCGCGGCGAAAGTCGATCCGGCGGATGAACGCTATTTTCGTTCGACCATCGAACCGCTGTTGGACCATCCGCTCGTCGAATACATCGGCGAAATCTCGGACGCCGAGAAAAACGACTTCATCGGAAACGCAACGGCCCTGGTGTGTCCTTACGACTGGCCGGAGCCCTTTGGATTGGTGCTGATCGAAGCGTTGGCCTGCGGGACCCCGGTCCTCGCGTACCGGCGCGGGTCGATTCCGGAAATCATTGAGGACGGGATCACCGGATTCGTGTGCGAGAGCGTGTCCGAGATGGCGGCCGCTGTCGGGCGCATCCCCCTCATTGACCGGCGACGGTGCCGCGCGGCGTTCGACCAGCGGTTCACCGCCGACCGGATGGCCAGAGATTATGTCGCCCTCTATGAGCGGATCGTCGAAGAGCGGAGCCGCCATGCCAAGAGCCGGATTCACGCGCTGCGCCCGACAGTGGCGCACCGTACGGCATCGGGCCTAGAGAACCACGGACGAGCGGTTGGAAGGGGGCAGCATGCCTGATCCAGAGGTTGAGGCTCCGCCCGCTTCCGTCCATCCTCCGTCCCGCGGATGGGATCTGCTGAAGAAGCGGGACTTCAGCTTGCTCTTCGCCGGCCAGACGATTTCCCAAATCGGCGACAGCTTGAACAAGGTCGCGCTCCTGTGGTTCGTCTACGAACTGACGGGCTCCGCGATGAAAATGACGGTGGTGGGGCTTCTGCAAACTCTTCCGCCCCTGTTGTTCGGACCGTTGATCGGCGTCTATCTGGACCGCGTCCGCAAGAAACCGGTCATGATCACCGTGGACCTGATCCGCACGGCCACCGTCATGCTCATCCCTCTTTTGTATCTGAGCGGCGGGCTGACGCTCGAACGGCTGTATGGGCTGGTCTTCATGACGGCCGTCGTCTCGACCGTGTTCGGTCCGGCGCTGTCCTCCGCGGTCCCGCTGATCGTCCCGAAAGAGCGGCTTGTGGCAGCCAACGCTTTGATGCAATCCACGACCAACGTGGGATTGCTCGTCGGACCCGCGGCCAGCGGTCTCGGGATTGCGCTGATGGGCGCCCAGAACGTGCTCTTCGTCGACGCCGCGACCTTTTTCATCTCAGCGCTCTGCCTGATGCCGATGCGCACACATGAGAAACCGTCCAGTGCCGTCGGCCGGTGGACTGCGGGCATCGGAGGGGACTTGCTCGCGGGGTTCCGGTTCGTGTTCGTCGAGCAGAAAACGGTCTTCCTGTTGATGGTGACGGCAACACTGTACAGCGTCGGCGTCAGCGCATTTGTGTTCTTGCTTCCCGTGTTTGCCAAAGATGTACTGGCCGTCGGGCCGATCCAGTTGGGGTGGCTGTGGTCGTCGCTCGGTGTTGGAATGCTGCTCGCGTCCTTAGGTCTTACCTCGATGTCACAGGGAGACCTCTCCCACCGCCTGCGCCTCATTGCAGCCGCGTTGACGGTCGGGGGGCTATCCGTCGCCTGCCTCAGTCTCTCCGAGACCCCGCTCGCCGCAGGCGCCATGATGGCGGTCATCGGCGGCAGCACGGCCCTGTTCACCCCCTTGATCTGGACGATGCTTCAAGAATTGACCCCGACGCACCTGCTGGGGCGAGTGTTTACGAGCTTTGCTACCGGCGGTATGGCTTCTTCGATGGCGGGAATGGCAGGATTCGGCTGGGCCGCCGACGTGTTCGGTCCTTCCGCCAGCCTGGGCGGCATCAGCGTCGTGCTATTAGTAACGGCCGCAGCGGCCGGCTTGATCAGCCGTGGCGCGCCTCAGCCAACCCGTGCCGGTGATACCGCATATTCGCCCGCCATCGCCCCTTCGTAAACATACGGCGCAGGACGGCGTGCCCGGCGTCACACCCGGATCATGCCGTGTTTGCGCGCTGACCCATCCAACTTGGAGGTTCACCGATGAGTGCCTTGCGCTTAGGGAACTTGCTGTTGATTGGTGCGCTGGGGGCATTCGGCCTGCTCCCCCTGCTGGCATCCGCTGAGCCGCAGGAGAAGACTCTGCCGCCGGCCCCGGTTCAAAAACCATCTCCCGAACCCAAGCCGACGCCGCCCGCACCGGCCGCGACTCCCGTGCAACCGGCCGCACCCCCCAATCCTGCACCCCCCACTCCCGCACCCGCAAGTCCCGCCCCCAAAGTTGAGTCCCTTCCAGAAAAGGATTCTGCCAAAAAACCTGTGGGCTCCCTGATCCTCACGATCAAGCTCGCTCTGCTGGCCGACACCCGTCTGTTTCCGTACGATATCGACGTCGAAGAGGACCAGCATCACGCGACCCTGCTCGGTCGGGTCACGAGCGAGGAACTCGCCGGCGCCGCCCTGGACATTGCCCGCGCGGTGCCGGGCGTCCACACGGTGGTCAACAAACTCCAGGTAGACAAGACGTTGGGCCCCGCCATGGCCAAGAAGCAGGATGAGATCATCACCAGCCTGGTCAAGGAGCGATTTGCGAAGAGTGCCACGTTGAAAGCCGCGAACTTCGAGGTGACGACGGAAGACGGCATCGTGTCTCTGAGTGGATCGGTGCGATTCCAGGTCATTGCGCTCGAAGCCGCGGAAACGGCGCGCCACGTCCCCGGCGTGCGGGCCGTCAAGACGCAACGGATCCGCTTGGAGGGTGAAAGCTGATGCACGGCCGCCCGGGCCGTAGCCCCGCCCCTTCCGCCTCCGCGGATCAGGCCGTCGCGTGGGAGAAGTTCGCCGGTGTCCGATCGCGGCCCTTGCTCCTCACGCGCGACTTCGGGCTGGTGTGGTGGGGACAGCTCATCTCGCAAATCGGCGACGGCGTCTCCAAACTGGCCCTGCTCTGGTTCGTGTACGCCATCACCGGTTCGCCCTTGAAAACATCGGTGATCGGGCTGCTTCAAACCGTCCCGCCGATCGTGCTCGGCCCGATCATCGGGGTCTATGTGGACCGGCTGCCGAAGAAGCTGCTGCTCGTCGTCAGTGACCTGCTTCGCGCGGTGGTCATCGGTTTGATTCCTTGCCTCATCCCCGTCGAGTCGTTCACCGTATCCGTCTTGTATCTCTTAGTCCTCCTGCACGCCGTCGCGACGGCCGTGTTCGGACCCGCCATGACCGCGGCGATTCCGGCGATCGTGCCGCGCAAGGAATTCACCGCGGCCAACGGATTGCTTCAAAGCACGACGAGCCTCGGCATCGTATTCGGCCCTGCGCTGAGCGGCATGGGGATCGCCGCCTACGGCTCCCAGGAGGTGCTCTGCCTGAACGCCGCCACGTACGCCGTCTCCGCGGCGTGCCTGATGCTGGTGCATTTCCGGGAACCCGGGCCCAGCAGTTCGCGCCCCCAGACGCACGGGTCTGTGCTGCGGGATCTTCAGGAAGGATTCCGCTATAGTGTCGTCCATCAACCGGCGATCCTTGTCTTGACCGGCACCGCAGCGTTATATACGGTCGGCACGAGCGCTCTTACGGCTCTGTTTCCGGTCTTCGCCCGGAAGCTGCTCGGACTGGGCCCGGTCGAAATCGGATATCTGTGGGCGGCACTGGGGGTCGGACTGTTGTTGACGTCGATCGGGCTGCAATGGGCGACGGACTGGAGCGTCACGGATCGCGCACGGCTGATCGGGGGCACGAGCCTGCTGGGCGGCGCGGCCGTGGCGGCGCTCATCTGGACGATGGATCCGTACCACGCGGGCGGTCTCATGGTCGTCATCGGTTTCGGCATGGGGGCATTCACACCCATTGCATGGGGCATCCTCCAAGAACTGGCACCGCTCCGGCTGCTGGGCCGCGTGTTGGGATTGTATGGGACCGGTGCCATGCTGGCCGCGATCGCCAGTATCAGCGGCTTTGGATGGATCACTGAGCGGTGGGGCCCCGTGGCGGGGCTTGCCGGCATCGCGCTCATGCTGTTCCTGACCGCCTTCGCCAGCGTCCGTATCGGCCGTCGCGCCCAGGCGGGAACCCGCTGATGGACGAAGTCATTCGGTGGAACGGCGAGTATTACATACGGGCGTCGTCCGCCATGGCGGACGACCGGGTGAAAGTCCTGAAGCAAGGCGACACGTTCGGCGTGTTCGACCGCTTCGGCGATATCCATCCCGTCTTGCCTGGCCCGTTGGGGCTGTACCACGAAGGGACGCGGTTTTTGTCTCGGTTCGAATTGCTGATCGGGACGCAACGCCCCTTGCTGTTGAGCGCGACCGTCAAAGACGACAACACGCTCCTCACCATCGATCTCACCAACCCGGACATGCCGCCGAGCGAGCGCGGCTCGGTTCCGCGCGACGTGCTTCACCTGCGTCGCACCCGCTTCCTTTGGAAGGGTGTGTGTTACGAGCGGATCTTCGTCCATAACTACAGCCTGAACGAGCTGCCGATCAGCTTGGCGCTCGCCGTCCAAGCGGATTACGCCGATCTGTTTGAGGCCCGTGGACATCAGCGGCGGCGCCGAGGGAAGCCGCTGGACTCCGTGCTGGCCGCCGATGGATTGCTGCTGGGCTATGAAGGTCTCGACCGGGTGATCCGCCGGACACGGCTGTCATGCCACCCCGCGCCTATCTTCGTCGATGCACAGGGGCTCCGGCTCGACGCGCTGGTCCCCCCGCACCGGGACGTGACGTGGGACCTCAGCATCGCCTGCGTGATCGAACCGGAGCCGCCTCGCGTGCCGGTCCGCTATGGCGCGGCATTGGCCGAAGCGCAGCATGGATTGGAGTCTTGCCAGAACGGTCAGTGCCGCATCTTCACGGCCAACGAGCAGTTCAATCAATGGCTGAAGCGCTCCACCGCGGACTTGCACATGATGATTTCGGACACCCCGCATGGCCCGTACCCCTACGCGGGCGTGCCATGGTTCAGCACGCCATTCGGTCGGGACGGCTTGATCACGGCCTGGCAGACGCTGTGGCTCAATCCCACCATCGCCCGCGGCGTCTTGTCGTACTTGGCCGCCACACAGGCGACCGAGACGGCCCCCGAGCAGGATGCGGAGGTCGGAAAGATCCTGCACGAAACGCGCCGGGGCGAGATGGCGGCACTGGGTGAAATCCCCTTCGGCCAATACTATGGAAGCGTGGACGCGACGCCTCTGTTCATCATCTTGGCCGGCGCCTACTATCAGCGCACGGGCGATCTCGCGTTCATCCGCTCGCTCTGGCCCAACATCGAGCGGGCGCTGCACTGGATCGACCGCTACGGTGATCCGACGGGAACGGGTTTTGTGACCTACGCCAGCCGAACCAAGCGGGGCCTGCTGCACCAAGGTTGGAAGGATTCGCACGACGCGATCTTTCATGCGGACGGCACGCCCGCGTCCGGTCCGATTGCGCTTTGCGAAGTCCAGGCCTATGTCTATCACGCCAAGCGAGAGGCGAGCGCAGTCGCCCACCTGCTGGGTGACGGCGAACGGGCCGCGGAGCTCCAAGAGGAAGCGGAGCGCCTGCGGGAGCGGTTCGAGCAGGCGTTTTGGTGCGAGGATCTCGAAACCTATGCGCTGGCGCTGGATGGGGACGGTCGTCCCTGCCGCGTGCGTTCATCCAACGCCGGCCACTGTCTCCTCAGCGGCATTGCCGCGCCGGAACGAGCATCGCGTCTCGCCCGCACGTTGCTGCACCCGGACAGTTACAGCGGGTGGGGTATCCGAACGATCGCGACGACCGAAGCCCGGTACAACCCCATGTCGTATCACAACGGCTCGGTCTGGCCGCATGACAACGCGTTGATCGCAGCAGGCCTGGCGCGGTACGGCGACAAGGAAGGCCCGCTCAAGATTCTGGCAGGATTGTTCGAGGCAAGCTTGCACTTCGACCTGCACCGCCTTCCGGAATTATTCTGCGGCTTCGCCCGGCGTCCCGGAGAAAGCCCCACGTTGTACCCGACCGCCTGCAGCCCGCAAACCTGGGCCGCCGCCGCAGGTTTTCTTGCATTACAGGCGTGTCTGGGACTCGAGATCGATGCGCCGAGTAAACGAGTCATCTTTCACCAGCCGGCCCTGCCTGACTTTCTCGAGCGTGTGGACCTCGGACATCTCGCGGTCGGGCACGCGCGAGTGGATCTCGTTCTGACTCGCCGCGGTGCCGCGGTGGAATGTGCCATGGCAGCCCATGAAGGCGATGTCGACATCTCCTTGACAGCCTAG
Source organism: Nitrospiraceae bacterium (assembly GCA_040255845.1). Lineage (GTDB taxonomy): Bacteria > Nitrospirota > Nitrospiria > Nitrospirales > Nitrospiraceae > Nitrospira_D. Next base: position 17,152 of record JBDZVU010000008.1, read on the forward strand.
CGGATCCCACAGGATGTGTGAGACTAGCCGGCCACTGGAATCTCGAGTGATTGGAGAACATGCCGATGCCCCTCGTTGACACCCTCACGATACTCGTGTGCCTTGCTGCGCTGTTCAGTTATGTGAACCACCGGTGGCTTCAATTACCCATGACCATCGGCCTCATGGCCGTGGCCCTGACCTTCTCGCTGCTGCTCCTGGCCCTGGGCAAATTGGGATTCGGTATTGAAGCGGACGCGGAGCGCTTCATCGGAGGCATTGACTTCAACGAAGCGTTGATGCACGGCATGTTGGGATTTCTGCTGTTTGCAGGAGCGCTCCATGTCAATCTGGACGAATTGTTGGATTTGAAATGGGTCATCGCCACGCTGGCCGTGGTCGGAACCGTCCTCTCCAGCCTGATCACGGCCGCCTTGGGCTACGCGCTCTTCGATCTAGTCGGCATGCCCCTGCCCTTCCTGTATTGCCTCCTCTTCGGCGCGCTGATCGCCCCAACCGATCCGATCGCCGTCATGGGCGTACTCCGCCAGGCCCGCCTGCCGCGCGCAATGGAGCTGAAGATCGTCGGCGAATCGCTGTTCAACGACGGCGTCGCCGTCGTCATCTTCTTGGTTGCGCTCAATCTCCTGCCAAAGGCGTCGGTCAACGTGTCCGACGTCGTCCTGCTGTTTGTGGAGGAGGCGCTTGGCGGTGCGGTGTTGGGGTTGGCGCTCGGGTACGTCGCATACCGCATGATGCGGTCGATCGACAACTATCAAGTCGAAATCCTCATCACCATCGCCCTCGTGATGGGGTGCTTCAGCCTGGCGGAGGTCCTGCACACATCCGGGCCGATCGCCGTAGTCGTTGCGGGGCTTCTCATCGGCAATCACGGGCGCCAATGGGCAATGTCGGAAACGACACGGGAGTATGTCGACAGCTTTTGGGAGCTGCTTGATGAATTGCTCAATGCGATTCTTTTCGTGCTCATCGGTCTGGAAGTGCTCATCCTGCGCCTACAATGGCCCTATCTGGCGGCGGGGTTGGTTGCCGTTCCACTCGTCTTGGCCGCGCGATGGATCAGCGTCGTCCTGCAGGTCAAAGGGCTGAGCTTCTTCAGGGACTTCGATCGAAAGACCGTGACACTGCTCACCTGGGGAGGCCTTCGGGGCGGCGTCTCCGTCGCGCTCGCACTGTCGTTGCCCCCCGGCAGCATGCGTGACGCCGTCGTGACGATCACTTACATGGTCGTCGTCTTTTCAGTGCTGGGTCAGGGCCTCACGCTCAATCGTGTCCTGAACTGGAGTACCGACCGTCGTCCGGCGGACGCCTCGTTGGTCGCCGAATAGGAACGTCCAGGAATCGGGCCGCTTCCTACCCCTCACCTGGTCCGCCCAATGAAGCGACGGGCTCATTCATCGCTGGCCGACCTGACGCGCTGCGTCGCGGCGCATCAGCGCGCGCCACGTGTCGGGTCCGATGATGCCGTCCTCGACCAGACCATGGCGGTGCTGAAACCGCTTGATCGCGGCCGCCGTTTCTGGGCCGTACCGGCCGTCCGCCGTCACGCGATACCCCGCGCGCCGCAGCGCAGATTGGATGGCGGTGACGTGGTTGCCGACAACAGGCGGCCGCTGCAGCCGTACCTGGGTGATCGACCGGACCAGCGAAGGCGGCCGTCTGAGCGCGGCATACGTTGCCGGTCCCGCGATGCCGTCGGGTTCGAGGTGATGCCTTCGCTGGAAGGATCGGATGGCTGCAGCCGTTTCCAGCCCATAGACGCCGTCGACGTGGACAGGCATGGCATGGCGGCGGAGCAATCGCTGCAGCTTCACAACCTCCGGTCCCCGTTGGGGAGGTTGGGTGAGCGTCAGAAAGAGCGGCGGTCGCTTCACCACCCCCGCGGCCGGTACGGCCGCGGACGATGAGCCCGTGCGGTCGCGAGACGGATCGCCCAGCGATCGCACGTCCCCGCGAACAGGCGGACTGGGCTGGTTCATCCGCGTCACATCCGGTTCGAACTCGAGGTGTTGTGTCAGCCGGGTTGCCGCCGCCTTCAGCGCAGCCAATTCTTCATGAAGCCTTCCATTCTCATCTAACACATCGTTGAGATGCGTCCGCAGTTGCTCGATTTCGGCTTGAAGCGCGGGTGGCCAATAGTCGCATCCTCCCAAACTCAGAAGAGACAGCATCACCAGTACGATCACGGTCACAACCACGAACTTCTGCTCCGGTTCCATACATCCTCCTGGGCAGCGTTTCTGGATTGCACCACGTCCTGTCCATCGGAATGCCCGGAAAGACACCGCCCACCGGCACGCATTCCGACCTCGCCACGGAACGAACGGGCACGAGACTCCAGGTGAAAACAGTTCTGTCGTTCAGTCTTGTTCGGGAGGGTCGTATCCGTGTCGGAACTCGACGACGAACAACTGTCGCGGACGCCTTGAGGAGTGCTGAAGAAGGAGGAGAGGGGAACGGACAATCACAACGCCTCTATAGCAGGATCACAACCCCTACGCAATAGGAAGGACGACGCGGCATCTCACGAAGCACAGCGATCGCACGCAGCGCTAACCCGCCGGCCCAGTGTCCCACAACTTCGTATACCGCGGCCCGCTCGGACGCAATTCGCTTTGCATCATGACGATCGAGGCCACGGTCAACGTGCCGACCGATTGTGGCCGATCCAGCACACCGCTCCGCGCAAGAGCCTGACCAGCCTGTCGCTCTCCCGCTTTGATGCGGGCCAAGGTGAGATGGGGGCTCAACGGCCGGGCCTCCGCTGGAAATCCGAACGTTTCGCAGCACGACTCGACGGCGCGATGCAAGGACGCGAGCCGAGACGCATCCTCGCTCGCCTCCCATGCCAAGGACGGACCTATCCAAAGAACCCGCGGCTGTTGCGGGCGCGGGAAAACCCCGAGCCGCTCCAGCGGAATGTGGATCGGAAGATGTTGCGACCCCAGCGCACCGACCGCTGCTCGGAGAGGATCAATCACAGATTCGTCCGTGTCTCCAAGAAATTTGACGGTCAGATGGAGAGACGAGGGCTGCACCCAGGTGAGACGCACCGCGTCGAGATCGCGGTCCAGTGCCTGCTTTAGCTCGTGCTGGACCTGCGTGAGACGGCTTCTGAGTGGCTCATCGAGTTCAACCGCCAAGAACGCACGGATCATTGCTCCACCCGGCCCAAAGCCCACCTCCGGAGGAGATCCAACGCCGCCTGAGCGGATCGCTGTTTGATGACGGAGCGGTCACCATGGAAACGAAATTCCCGGGTGACTGCGGTGCCATCATCCGCATTCAAGGCAATATAGACGAGCCCGACCGGCTTGCTCGGGGTCGCCCCACCCGGCCCGGCGATCCCCGTCACGCTGATCCCGACCGAGACGCCGGCTCGCTCCCGGACGCCCTGCGCCATGGCCGCCGCCACTTCGCCGCTGACCGCGCCATGCGCCTCGATCAATTTCGCCGGCACGCCGAGCAGCTCCGTCTTTGCACGATTGCTGTAACACATCACGCCCCGGTCGACGTAGGTTGACGAGCCCGGCACCTGGGTGAGCCGATGACCAACCAGCCCTCCCGTGCAGGACTCGGCCGTGGCGACCGTCAGCTGGCCCTTGGTCAGCAGGCGCCCGACCACCTCCTCCATCGTCTCCTTCCCTTCCGCATAGAGCCACTCGCCGAGCCGTGATCGCACGGCGGCCGCCAACTCCGCCAGGCGACTGTTCCCCCGGGCTCCCGGTCTGGTGGTCAGGGACACGAGCACGCCAGACGGCGAGGCCAGCAGGCCCAGGTCGATGCCCGACGAGGCGGGAATCAAACCCGCCAGTTTTGCGTCGACCTCGGCTTCCGGCAGGCCCCAGGTATGAAACACCAGTCGCTGAAGGGGGGGCGGAGAGGAGCCGGCCCGGCGCAGCGCATCGTGAAGCAATGGCACGATGGACGCTTCCATCATCGCCTCCATTTCACCCGGTACACCAGGCAGCGAAACAACGACGGCTCCTTTCCAGGTGAGCCAAAATCCGGGCGCGGATCCGACCGGATTCGACAACACGAATGCGCCGGAGGGAATGAGGGCCTGGCGGAGCTGTCCCTTTGCAGGGATCCGCCCCCACTGCGCCAAGCGGGCCGTCATGGCTTCCAGCGCGTCCTTGCGTCTGGCCAGACGCCGGCCCGTCGCCCGCGCGACGGCCTCTCGCGTGCAGTCATCCACCGTTGGGCCCAGCCCGCCGGTCATGATCACGACGCCGGCTCGGCCGACGGCCGTCTTCAGCGCGGACATAATGTCGCCGGCGTCATCACCGACGATGGACTTGAAGCGGACGCCGATGCCCAAGGGCCCCAGCATGTCGGCGATACGCAACGAATTGCTGTCCGTTCGACCCCCGACCAGCAATTCAGATCCGATGGCGATGGTTTCGGCGATCAGGCGGCGGGGTAGCATGAAGCATGCGTGCTATTTCAACGACGCAAAGTCCAGCTCAAAGCTCACCTCCCCGCCGTTCGCGGGAAAGACGGTGAGGGTCGTCGTGGCCTGCGAATCCAAATCGGCGTAGTTGAACGAGGCCACGACCTTCGCCTTGAACTGCGGGGAATCGGGCCAGGCCGCGCTGCGATTCGCCTGGCCGTCGAATCGAACCGTCACGGGCTTGATGGTCTTCCCACCTTGCTCCAAGACCATGTAGCTGTCCACGGCGAATCGGGGATGATTGCCGAAGATCACCGTGCTGACCAGCATGGTCGGCGCGTCCAGCACCTGCGCAATGTCCGTTTCGCTCGGCTCTAAACCGCGCAACGCCATGTGGGTGGCCATGACGGACAAGGCGCCCAGCCTGGTGATGAGAAAGCCGCTCGGGTGGAGATCATCGGTCGCTCCGAACCGCACATAGAAGGTGTCGGGCGCCTGGTGTTCTTTCGCTGCGGCGCGCCCTCGGGCGAGCGCCGCGGCGATCTCTTCTTGGCTCGGGGCGACATCGATGGCATGGCAGGGAAGGATCCAGCCCGCGACGGCGGACGCCCCGGCGAGCAGTCCGGTGAGGACTCGAGGCGTGCTCATGACTGTGGCAGTAACAGATCGCCGTTTTGACTGTCAATGCGCGCGTGTCTGCTCCCCCTCCCGGTTGACAAAGCAAAAGGCGAAGTGCTACAGAATGCAGTCCCTTATTAGGGCCCATTATCAAGACGTTACACGGAGGATCCATGTCAGCCCCCGAGCAACCGCAAGGCCCCAGACGCCAATACGTCAACTTCGTATTCTACAAGGTGGATCCGGCCTGGCGGAGACTTCCGGAAGACGAACGGACCAAAGGGAAGCAAGAGTTCATCCGCGCGGTCGAGGACTACACGGGGAAAGTCATGGTCATCGCGTATTCCGCCGTCGGCATCCGCGGGGATTGTGACATCATGCTCTGGCGCATCAGCTACGAGCTGGAGCTTTTCCAGGAAATGAGCACCAAGATTCTCGCCTCGGGCCTGGGCAAGTACCTGACGACCCCCTACTCCTACCTGTCGATGACGAAGCGTTCCATCTACGTGGACAACCATTCTCACGAAGGGCAGGAGAGCAAACGGCTGACCGTCATTCCCGGCAAGAGCAAATACATCTTCGTCTATCCGTTCTTGAAAACGCGCGAGTGGTTCCTGCTGACCAAAGCGGCGCGCCAAGGGATGATGGACGAACATATCGAAGTCGGTCACCGGTTTCCCTCGGTCAAGCTGAACACGACCTACTCCTTCGGGCTGGACGATCAGGAATGGGTCGTGGCGTTCGAGAGCGACAAGCCCGAAGATTTTCTCGATCTCGTCATGGCGCTTCGCGAGACGGAAGGATCCCGCTATACCCTGCGGGACACTCCCATCTTTACCTGTATCAGGCGCAGTCTTAAGGAAACCCTCGATACGCTGGGCGGATAAGCGCCTCGCTCCGCATTGGGCGCTGGACGGCCTTCGATCGACCGATCGGAGGCCGTTTTAGTTTGAACCCTCATGCAGACCACATCTGACCCGCGTGCCGCCTTCCTCTCCGCTGTGGTCCCGGGATTGGGGCAGTTGGTTCAGCGCCGCGTCGCGGCGGCCGGTGCCGCTTTTGCGATTGCCCTGCTGCTGCTCGTGAGTACCGGCTGGGCAGGTCGTGCCACCGACCGGGTCGTCGAAGTGCTGCTCTTCATGGTGCTGGTCCTGCCCTGGTGGGTGCTCCAAAGCTACGACGCCTATCTGGGCGCGCCACCGGGGGAGCCTGCGCTGCGGCGCACCTGGCGGGCGGTATGGCGCCGGGGACACGACATTCGCTTTCTTGGCGTCCTCCTCCTGATCAGCGCAGTGAACGACACGTGGATCATCCTGAACAACCTGTCGTACCTGCTTCCGTTTTACTGCACCAAACTGGACGGAATTCCCGGCGTCGCGACCAAAGCCATCTCCCCGATACTTCACACCATGGTGGGCTACGGCTTCGTCCGGCTTCGCCGCTGGTCGCTGCTGGTCTATCTGGTATACGCGGCCTACGGGCTGACCAACGGGTTGGTCAACTTGACCTGTTTTGGACCAGGGCGCATACGAAACACCCTGCTGGCGGCCATCGTTCTCTCGACGGTGTATATACTTTGGCGGCGGAAAATCCTGCTCGTCAGACCCTCCTAAAGGAGCTTTGACAGCCAGACAAACCTTGTGTTACCTGTACCACCAACCATCCACGAACAGGCGTGAGGCTCCATGGCTGATACCACCGCGCTGTACGCCCTCCGGTTTCCCGACGGATCGGTCAGTCTGTACATCGACGAACACTATGCCAAGGACCGCGGGGTGGATCCTTCCAAGCTGGTCCGGGTCGAGATCCCTCGCGAGCTGTTTCAGAGCGGCAGCGTTCAGGAAATGCGAGAATACGTGGCCGTGTATTTAGAGAGTCACCAGCAGCAGACCGGCACCGCGTAGCGAGAGAGGAAGGATGACCCAGGTAGTCGCAGCATCTCCACTCACGGCGGAACTGATCCACGAGGTGATCGCAGCCCTGCCCATCCAGGGCAGGATCATGCTGCGCCTGCTGCTTCTCCAGCACATGGACGTGACGCACGACGAAATCCTCTACATGGTTTCGGACCGCCCGGACCCGCGCTGCGTCTCGGGCACCAAACCGATCACCACCATGACGCAGGAATCCATCGCCGCCATGACGAGCCGGCGTGACGAATACCGCCGCCGCGCGCGCCTGCGCCGCGAACGAACTTGGCTGCAATGTGCGGCGTTGAAGCGGCTTGCGGAAACCGCCGAGGCACTGGCGGAACGGGCGGCTGCCCTCATTGCCGCGAGCGGGGTGTCCCGCGACACCATCGGAGAGTTGAAAGCGCAGGCCCGCGTCGCGGTTCCCCGGCCGGCGCTGCGCGTCCTGGAGGAGCGCTGGGAGAAGGACGAGATTTCAGCCGAGGAGTATCAGAAGCACCGGCTGGTCATTGAGATGCAGACCCAACTCCGGTTCGCCGAGCGGTTCCGCAAACGCCTGGATTTAGCGGAGCGGGAACGGCAGACTGCTGACCAGACGACCCTGCAGGATCACGAGATCGGCCACATTTGGGGCATTCCCGCCGGAACCCTGGCTGCCAGGAAGGTGAAATTCCTCTCGCAGTATCTGCACGCACTGCACGCCAGGCTGAGCGGGACGACTCCCGCCCCCAACACGGCCCCGCCTCTCGACCTTTGGAAAGAGACCCTGGCGGTACTCGCCCGCACGCCGGTGGAGCGATCCATCGCTACGTACGACGGCCTCGAGCAGACGGAGAGCGCGCTGATCGAAAAGCTCACCGCCTACGCGCTCGTCGGCATCCCGGAACAGACGGAAGTCAAATTCTGGAACTCCCTGGTCTTCGGCGCCAGTTCGAATGCCATGCACAGCGAGACGACCCGCACGCTGTTCGGCCTTCAGCGTCTGGTCGCGATTCAGAACGACACGGACACCAGCCCTGAGGCCCTGGACGAAGAATTGCGCAAGCGGACCGCTCCGACACCCAAAGCGGAACCCGGGAGGCTCGAAGGCCACGGTGAGGAAGCCAAGCCGGAAATCACCGAACTGCAGAAGCAGATTCTGCACAACTTTATCGGCGAGGACGTCAGCGGGCGCGCATCGGACAAGTGGTAGACACACGCAATGCAGTTGCGTCGAGGTAGTTTAGAGGTATAATCGCCGTATGCGCTCACCGTTTGGTTCCCGCCCGCGAGTCGGACTGCTCGGCATCCTTCTGGCCGTCGGCTTCATGCTGATTCCGCCTCCTGCACCTTCCGCGGCGCTCGCCGGAGCGCTGATCGAGATCGCCGAACTGCTCGCGCATCCGGAACAGTACGACCGTCAGGACGTGACGGTGAGCGGCAAAGTCACCAACGTGCAACTGGCGACGAACCGTCAGGGCCAGCCGGCCTATGGGTTTCTTCTCCAAGACCATGCGGGCACGCTCAAAGTGGTGAGCCTGGGCCAAGCCGAGGTGCGTGAAGGTGACCAAGTCATCGTCGAGGGCATCTTCAGCCGTCTGCGCCAAGCCGGCCGCACGATCGTTTACAATGAAATCAAAGCCCTCTCGGTCCGTCCGCTCAACCGCCTGAATCCCGACCTCGTCGGCTAGCGTTCCGACGAGTTCAGGGTTGCGTTTCCTTTTCCACCCGCGAGAAGTACCGGATGATGGGAAGAGGACTTGTGCTCGGCTGCGCCGTCGCGCTGGCGAGTCTCACGGGATGCGCCGCGCCGGCAATGGTCGGCGAGTATCCCAACCAGCAAGGCATGATCGGCCGCTCCAAAGCGTCGGTGTTGGCATGCGCGGGCGCTCCGATTACAGAAGCGGTTCAGGACGGGACCACGCTGCTGGTGTATTACCGCGAAGCCCCGGTGTTGGAGGAGTCGTCGCCGGTCAGTAAAGGCAGCTTTCCGACGATCCGTCATGGGTGCTGGGCGACGGTGATCCTCGCCGAAGACACCGTGCGTGAGGTGCAGTATCGATTTGTGCCGGCTGCCTTCGACGCGTACAATGACTGCGAAGAGATCTTCGAGCCCTGCGTCCCCTAGCCGCGCTTCCTCCTTTTCCACCCCGGCGAATCGTGATACAGCTAGGCCATGCGGGTCCGCCGGTGCATCACGTTGTGGCTTCAAGTGCTGACGCTGCTCAGCGCCGGTCCCTCCTTCGCATTGGAGAAGTACGGACGTCCATTGCCGTCCTTGGAGGACGAGCGAGGCGCGGAAGAGAGCCTGTTCGCCGGATACGTTCTGACGGCGGCCTTTGTGAAGAATCCCACCTTCGCAGCGCGCCCGGACAACACCGGCTTGGTGGGTCTCCGACACATGCTGCATCTGGAAACCGATTTGTACCGGCAATACTTGACGTTCTATACGGATCAGAACTTTTTTTCGGATCGGACGAACGGATGGATCGAGCTCAGCGAATGGGATGGGACGTACGCGTTCACCGGCGTGATCGATCATTTTTCGTGGCGCCTGCAATACGAGCGCGATGCACCGCTGGACAAGAGCGGGCTGAAGCAAGCCTACGCCGACGGCCTGATTACCGCAAAGCTCCAGTCCGCGCAAGACATGGCGTGGTGGCGCCGGCTCTTGCCCTACCAAAACCTGACGATATACGCCGGGGCCGGATGGCTGTTCCACAACAGCAACTACTTCGCTCGTCCCGACAATACCGGCCGGGCGCTGTTCCGGTACGTTGCCCATGCAGATCTCGATCTCTATAAGAACAAGGTGGTGCTCTACGGCGATGTCAACATGTTCACGGACCGGGAAAACAGCAACCAGGCCAAGCCGACGGAACTGGATTGGATCGTTGGACTTGCCTTGCGCTGGCGGGACATGGAGCTGGCCGTCTACCGGGAGGAGGACCGGCCGTTGGATCGCGATGGACTCATCCAGAAGTATGTCGCGGTGCAGGTGCGCTTTGCCTTCGATGTGTCGAAGCGGGACTTGGGCCTGACGTCCGCGTTGCGAGGGCCGGCTCAATGAGGAAGCTTGAGCACCGCTACGAGGAGCCGGTCGGCTAACCGATCCGGCAACAGCTTGACCATCCACGCGCGAATCTTCGCGTCCCATCCCACAAGATAGCGCGTTTTGGGTCGGGGTGCCGTCAAGGCGTGCACGACGGCCCGGACCACGGCCTCAGGGACAATCGCCCGCTTGGCCGCACCCTCCACGGCCTGCTTCACGGCCGCGACGGCGGGCGCGTACAATGCGCGCAATTCCGGTGACACGGAGGCCTCAAGCATCCTCGCGGCGTGGCCGGACTTCTCCCAGATCGGCGTCGCGATGGCGCCTGGCTCGATGATGGACACACCGATGCTCCAAGGCAGTAGTTCAAGCCGCAAGGCGTCGGTCAGCGCTTCTAACGCATACTTTGACGCCGAGTAGGGCCCCATCAGGGGCATGGTGGCCCGCCCGGCAATGGAACCCATGTTGATGATGCGGCCTCGCCCTTGGCGCAGCATCGGCAGGAAGGCTTGCGTGACCGCCACGAGACCGACGACGTTGACCTCGAATTGCCGCCGAAGATCGGGAATCGGCACGGCTTCCAGCGGGGCGCCGACCGCGATGCCGGCGTTGTTGATCAACCCAGCGAGGCCCCACCCTCCGACCGCGCTCCGGACGAGCTCGGCGGCCATGGCGATGGAATCGGCCTCCGTCACGTCAAGCATGACGGGAGTCAGTCGTGTCGACGCCTGCTTGGCCAGCGCCTCCCCATCCTGAACCCGCCGCACTCCGGCAAACACCCGGTACCCCAATCGGTCGAGTCCAAGGGCACAGGCCGCTCCAATACCGGTGGAGGCGCCGGTGATGACGATACCTTCCGAACCCGGATCTACCATGCGACCTCCTCAACGGGTCGGAAGCATAGCAGATCCTCGATGGGATGACACGGGCCGCCCGGGGAGGAGCGAAGCTGTGATCCCTCGTGGTGATCACAGCCTCGCTCTCCGTGCGATCTTACGGAAGCTTCGTCGTGCCGATGCCGTTCGCTCCGTTCACGGATGGCACCGGGGTGAGCGGAGCTCCCAGCGTTCCATCACTGTTGATTGGGAAACGCGAGATCGAGTCGGACACGTTGTCAGCCGTGAAGAGGAACCGGCCGTTCGGATGCACCACGATGAAGTTGGGATCCGTCCCTGTCGCCGGCGGAGGAGACTGGATGTCGGTCAGCGCTCCTGTGTTCGGATCCACGCGAAACACCGAAATGGTGCTTGCGTTGAGATTCGCGGTATAGAGCGTCTGCCCATTCGGATGCATCGCAATCGCATGCGGCTCGTTGCCGGTCGGAAACGCGCTTACCCCCGGAATGGGGGTGAGCGATCCGTCACTCCCGATTTGAAACACCACCACTTCATTCCGGTGGGTCACATACACGAACCGACTCTGGGGATCCACCGTCACGGCCTGGGGCCCGTTCAGCCCTGTCACAGGCGGGAGGGGGGTCAATTCACCCGTGGTCGTGTTGCGGCTGTAGGCATGCACCTCGTTGGACCCTTCACTCGCCACGTAGATGAATTGGTTGTTCGGGGAAATCGCCATGTTGTGGGCGTGCGATCCGGCGGGGAAGCTTTGGCCCGTGATGAACGTGGGAATGCCGGTCGCCTGGTCGATGCTATAGGCCCGAATGAAGCTAGGCCCGTCGTGCCCGGACACCACGTAGAGGAATTGCCGCGTCTGATCGATGACGGAAGAGTGAGGTTGATTTTCTGTCGGTTCCGTCGGTCCGGTGACCGGCGAGCCGGGGTCCGGCGTCATCGGGGCGAGCGATCCGTCCTGATTGATGCGATAGCCGGACACGAAGTTCGAGTCATGATTGGAGACGTACACCCACTGTCCTTGTGGGTCCACGTCGACGTGGTGCGGAACGTTCCCCGTCGCCATGTCGATGCCGACCTGCGTGAAGTCACCGTTCCCATCCAGGCGATAGGCCCTGATTTCGCTCGCCGCCGCACCGATCACATAGGCGAACTGGTTGTCTCCGCCTGTGGCTGGAGGTGGAGTATTGTTATTGCCCCCTCCGCCCCCACCTCCACCGCCGCCGTCATCGTCTCCTCCACAAAACGTCAGGGCCAACGGCAGAAGCACAATGCCGCTCATCAGAAGCGCACGATGAACCCAGCCCTTTCCGCGGTGAACCCTCGTCGACTCCGTCACGCCGTTCATGTCATACCTCCCCGTTCAAAAAAAGTGGTCCCGCGGCTCTGCAGCTGTTGCGGAGCGCCCATCCGCGGGACCGTTTCATCAGGAAGACACGCAGCTCTATGTCTGCCGTCTCGCACAGCTGATGAGCGCGACGGCTCGTTCAGCAAGAAACACACCGGTCGCGAATGGGGAGGCCGAGATAACTTTTTCAGGGGAATCGCCAGGTCGACCACGCAGCCAAGGAGACAAGGTGTCCCCAAGGCGGACTCGCAAAGACAACTTGTCCCACGCGAGGGAAAATGATGGAGAGAGGGACCAGGAAAGTCCCTTAATTGCGGTCCTGACTCCGAGGGAGGGAATTACGCGGTCTGGCCCGGCACGATTCGTCGCTCGACAAGTGTTGTTGTCAATTGATCGGGGTCACGACACTGGACGGTGCCGATGCTCAGCCGAGCAGCGACCTCGACGTTCGGCAACCGGTCATCGATCAACACGCATCGCGCTGGGTCTGCTTGCAGGAGATCGAGCACCACGCGATAAACGCGCTCATCAGGTTTACGCAGCCCCAGAAAACACGACGAACAAAGACGTCAAAGCAGCGGGCCAGCTCGAACCGCTCGATGCGGTATCGATTCTCGCGCGATTCGTTGTTGCACATCACCATGCGATGCCCCGAGGATGCCGCGACGCGACGAAGCAGGCTCAGGACGTCCCCGTACGCTGTGGATTGGGCAGTTTCAACTCGACTATGCCTCGTTCGAGGCTCGCCGCGGTGGTGCAGGAATTCGAATGCGGGCTCCTGACACTCGATGCGTATGTGGTCTGCGTCGCGTTCAACGAGCCGCGGTCCTTCACCCGCGAAGCGTTCACCACATTCGTGTAAGATCTTCGCGGCGGGCCCGACAATCCCGAGCATTGATGAGGACTACCGCCAATGTCCCACCACAGCGCGGTCGTCACATTCCTCACCGCCGCACTCCCCCGGTCCCTCGATGCGTTGTACTGTTCGGCGGTACAACTAGGAGGATCCCTAGCGACAAAAAAAGTTCTTCCCACTTACTTTGCGTCTTGAGTCTATAGGACGAAGTCAGTACACTTCTAGAAAACAGTAGCGTGCTCGCCCCTCATTAGTAACAAGTAACACCGACACCAGATACAAAGGGAAGCCTCATGTCTGACACATGCCGCGTGTTGTTGGCCGATGATCACGTCTTGGTTGCCGAGGGCATCCAGAAGCTTCTCGAGCCGGAGTTCGAACTGGTGGGCATCGTGGCCGATGGACGCTCGCTCGTGGCCAGTGCCGCCAAGCTTCAGCCCGACATCGCCGTCGTCGATATCTCGCTCCCGCTGCTCAATGGGCTGGACGCGTCCCAGCAAGTCAAGAAGACCAACCCGAACATCAAGATCATCGTGCTGACCATGCACTCCGAGCCCAACTTTGTCACGCAGGCGTTCCGTGTCGGCGTGTCCGGGTACGTGTTAAAGCAATCGGTCGGCAGCGAACTCGTTCAGGCGATTCGTGAAGTCATGAAAGGCCGCACCTTCGTCTCTCCGATGGTCACCCAGAGCTTGGTGGACCAGGCCGTCAATCCGGCGAGCGCGTCGGCGAGCGGCGATCCAAACGGGTTTGCGCAGACGCTCAGCTCGCGGCAGCGTGAAGTGCTGCAGCTGGTCGCCGAAGGAAAGGCCACGAAAGAGATCGCGTCCATCCTGAACGTCTCCATCAAGACGGTCGAGTTCCATAAAACGCGCATTATGAAGGAGCTCCGGCTCCGCACTGCTGCCGAGCTGACGAAGTACGCCATTTCGGCGGGCTTGACGTCTATCCACTGACCCGTCACCGCCTCGCCGGTCACAGGCGATCCGCGTGGTCACACCCATGTCAACGGAACGCACCGCCTAACAGCGGCTTGGCGTCGCTTAGTTAGAGAGACGTGATGCCTTGGGCCAGAGCAAACTTGATGAGGTCCGAGGTGGTATGCACGCCGAGTTTCCTGGTGATGTTGGCCTTGTGAAACTCGACGGTCTTCATGGAGATGTTGAGCTTCTGAGCAATGTCTTTCGTGGAGCGCCCGTCAGCCAAGAGGACCAGAATTTCGCGCTGCCGCTCGGTCAGGTCGCTCGAATAACCCTCCGGCCTGAACCACTCATGCTCCACGGCTTCCCGCACATCCGCGTCGATCTTCCGTGACACGAACCGCTTGTTCATCATCACCGCGTCGATGGCGGCGTGCAGCTCATCGGAAGCCGATTGCTTCAGGACGTACCCCGACGCCCCCGCCCGGAACGCTTCGCTGACCGAAATCGCCTCCGTCAACATGGTGACGAGGATGATTTTGACCGAGGGTAACAGGGCCTTGAGCTGCCGGGCTGCGTCGAACCCGCTCATCCCGGGCAGCATGGCATCGAGCAACACGACGTCGGGATGCAACTCCTTCGCTTGGGCCAGCAGTTCCTGCGCGTCGTGCGCGCTGCCGACGACCGTGAAATGAGGTTCGATCAGCTGGCGAAGGCTGTCCAGCACAAGAGGATGATCGTCGACGAGAAGGACTTTAGCTCTAGACATCGCGATGGTGCTTCCCTTGGCAAGACCAACCCCTTGTGGGCTCGGCCTGACACTCCATCTTGCTAGATCGCGTCAAACAATTCAACCGGGTGAAATACCCGATTTGTCCAGGGGTTCTCACTGAAGACAGCCTATCAAGCTTATCGCGGAAACATGAACTGGGCGTCTCCCTTGCTCACTGTAGAGAAAAGTTCGGGGTCTTCCGAGTACGAGCGCCCATCGGCGGTCGCGTATGTTCTCTCCATGGCGATCACTGCGGGCAGACGGCGGCCCGCCGGCCTCTACCTCGAATCGAGCCCGGACGAACGCTATGGCGTGCTCCCCGGCGAGGACCGGCTCGTGCGCGACCTGATGTGCCGTGACGTGGCGACGATCCACCCCACCGCGTCCATGCGCGATGCAGCCAGGCTGATGCGCGACCGAGGCACGCCCCATCTTGTCGTCCTCGTAGGGCGCCGGTTGGAGGGGGTGTTGGACGAACATGACATAGTGGTGAGAGGCGCCACCCAAACCGCGCCCCCGGATGCCGTTCCCGTGAAGACATTGCTGCCAGCCGGCCGCCAGCCGGTTTGCCGGGAAGACGCCATCGTGGCGGATGCCGCCAGGCTGATGGCCGAACACCATCGGCAGACCGTGGCGGTCGTGGACGGCCAGAGCCGAGTCGTCGGCGTGTTAGGACTGCTCGACGTGGCGCGCGCGGTCATGCCGCAGGTGGCCGCGACGTGGCTGTCGCGGATCCAGCGCTCGGTCCCACGAGCCTGAACGCGCACCCGCCCGTTGCATCGCACTGAGGACCGACCTTCGCGCACACTCATTACCGAGCGCTTATTGATGAGGAGAAGCCCCGATGAAAGACGGATCGTTTGTCATGGACGTGCAAGGCATACGCGATCGGGCTCGCAAGCAAATCGAGGACGGCGCCATGACGGCTGGATACAAGGCCAAGCCGGAGGTGGTGCTGCGGCTGCTCAACGAGGCGCTGGCCACCGAACTGGTGTGCACCATGCGGTACCGACGCCACTATTTCATGGCCAAAGGGATCCACTCGGACAGCGTGAAGAGTGAATTTCTCGAACACGCGCGCGAAGAGCAGCAGCACGCTGACTCCCTCGCGGAACGGATTGTCCAGCTCGGCGGCGAGCCCAATTTTTCACCAGACGGCATCCTGGACCGCAGCCATTCCCAATATGCCGAAGGGACCACCCTGGAAGACATGATCAGGGAAGATTTGATCGCGGAACGCATCGCGATCGACAGCTATCGGGCCATCATCGACTACATCGGCGGCGATGACCCCACGACCCGGCGGCTGTTCGAGGAGATTACCGCCAAAGAGGAGGAGCACGCTGACGAGCTGGCGAGCCTGCTCGCCAGCCAGTAAGAGACCGCACGGCATGGCGCGGGTGATGTCCAGGCCAGGCCACCCCTACCCGCTGGGAGCGACGTGGGACGGGGAAGGCGTGAATTTTGCCCTCTTCTCGGAGAACGCCACCGCCGTCGATCTCTGTCTCTTCGATCGCCCCGATCAGGAAAAAGAAACGCACCTCATCCGGATGGAGGAACGGACCAACCAGGTCTGGCATATCTTCCTTCCCGACGTCAGGCCCGGCCAACTCTACGGGTACCGTGTTCACGGGCCATACGAGCCGCAGGCCGGCCACCGCTTCAATCCGAACAAACTGTTGATCGATCCTTACGCGAAGGCACTCCAGGGCACGGTCGCATGGTCCGATGCCATGTTCGGCTACCGCCTGGGCGACCCCGACGGGGACCTGTCGTACGACGACCGAAACAATGCGCCGAATGTCCCGAAGTCGGTCGTCATCGAGCAGGCCTTCACGTGGGGGGATGACCGGCCGCTTCGGAAGCCTTGGAGCGAGACCCTCATCTACGAGGTCCACGTACGCGGGCTGACCATGCGGCATCCCGAAGTGCCGGCAGCCTTGCGGGGCACCTACGCCGGCCTCGCCACGCGGCCGATCATCGAATATCTTCAGCGCCTCGGAATCAGCGCGGTCGAATTGCTGCCGGTGCACGCCTTCGTCGAAGATCACCATCTGCTGGGCAAGAGGCTCACCAACTACTGGGGATACAATTCTATCGGCTTCTTCGCACCCGAACTGCGGTACGCCGCTCAGCCCCAGTTTGTGGTCAATCAATTCAAGTCCATGGTCAAGACGCTGCACAGCGCCGGCATCGAGGTCATTCTGGACGTCGTGTACAACCACACCGCGGAAGGCAGCCATCTTGGTCCGACGCTGTCCTTCCGCGGCATCGACAACGCGGCCTATTACCGGCTCAAGCCGGACGAGCCGCGTTACTACATGGACTACACCGGGACGGGTAATACGCTGAACGTCCGCCATCAACGGACGCTCCAGCTCATCATGGACAGCCTGCGGTATTGGGCCTTGGAAATGCACGTGGATGGCTTCCGGTTCGACCTGGCCTCCGCGCTCGCGCGCGAATTGCACGACGTGGACCGCCTCGGTGGATTCTTCGACATCATCCAGCAGGATCCGGTGTTGTCGCAGGTCAAACTGATCGCCGAACCGTGGGACATCGGCGAAGGCGGCTATCAGGTGGGCAATTTCCCCGCGGGCTGGGCGGAATGGAACGGGCGCTATCGAGACACGCTGCGCCGCTATTGGAAGGGCGACGGCGGTCAAGTGAGCGAGTTGGGCTACCGCCTGTCGGGCAGCAGCGACCTCTACGAAGCGAGCGGGCGGCGACCGTTCGCCAGCATCAATTTCGTCACGGCGCACGACGGGTTCACCCTGCACGACCTCGTCTCCTATAACAGCAAGCACAACGAGGCCAACCTCGAAGAGAACAAGGACGGCTGGAACGACAACCAAAGCTGGAACTGCGGCATTGAAGGACCCACGGACGACCCGGCCGTCACCGCGCTGCGATGGAGACAGAAGCGCAATCTTCTGACGACCTTGCTGCTGTCACAGGGAGTGCCGATGCTGTGCGGGGGAGACGAGCTCAGCCGGACCCAGCAGGGCAACAATAACACCTACTGCCAGGACAACCAGATCAGCTGGTTTCACTGGGACCTGACTCCGGACGAAGAAGCCTTTCTGCACTACGCGCGCGCCTTGATCATGCTGCGCGCCGCCCACCCCGTCTTCCGCCGGCGTCAGTTCTTCCAGGGGCGGAGCATCCATGGCGCGGACATCAAGGACCTTTCGTGGTTTCGGCCCGACGGACGCGAGATGACCGACCTCGATTGGCAGCAGGGCTACGTCCGCTGTCTGGGCGTGCGGTTAGCCGGCGACCGGATCGAGGAGCGGGACCATCTCGGCAACCCGATCCGGGACGACACCTTCCTCATCCTCATGAACGCCCATCATGAGACCATTCCCTTTCACCTTCCGGCGACGCCTTACACCATGCCTTGGCAGGTGGTGCTCGATACGACACAACCGGTGATTCCCGCGCGAGCTCCATTGGCACCGGAAGGCAACCGCTATGATCTTGTCGGACGATCCCTCGCCCTCCTTCAGATGGACACCTCCGTTTCCGCTCGTCCGTCAGGGAGCCTCGTCGACCGCCGCCAGCCGTGACCGCTGCCTGTCCATCAGGTGTCGCTGGCTGTGGCCTAGGGGCAGAACTAGTCGCTCCCCCGATTCCAATGAGGTACATCACCAGGGAGAGGGCCTCCCTGGAACCTCACGATCCTCATCGGCACACCGACGACGGAGCGATGAAGACGTATGGCGACTGGGTTTTCGTCCCGCACTCGCTCGGCCGTCATGGCCTCATGCCTGCTGCTTGGGAGCATGGCCACGCCTACGGCCGCCAAGGGGGACGGCGCCGGGGGCTTGTTTCACCAGGTGGACATCGGCCCGCTCATGCTCGGAGGCTCCCTGAGCCGCCATTGGTCCGTTGACGCGACCTACCGTTACAGTTGGCTTGAGAAG
>JBDZVU010000008.1:35876-68340 GCA_040255845.1 Nitrospiraceae bacterium
CCTGAGCCGCCATTGGTCCGTTGACGCGACCTACCGTTACAGTTGGCTTGAGAAGATCGAGTCGCGTGATCGAAACATCGTGGACAAGAGCTTCAACGACAATGGCCATATGATCACCATCGGGCTGAACTTCCATTTTTAGTGTGTGCGCAGCAGGCGCGATCGCACGCGAAGGGAACCACGGCGGCGCCGGCGGCCCATCACCCCCTCCGCGGCGTTCTGAGCAGAAGGGAACGCGCGGACGTGCGGGTACCGATCTCTTCTTCAGTCGGCATGTCGTCATTCCGGCTCGTTCGATTCCTGGCGCCCCTCGCGCTGATGCTGTGTGCATTCTGCGTCCTCGCCCTCGTGTCGACTTCGCTGGCGCACGCGTCAGATGAGTTCATCGCCGGCTATGCTTTGGCGATTCTCGAGTACGGATTCGGCGTGGCGGATGCGGCCGTCGATGTCGAGGATGGGACGGTGACCATTACGGCCAAAAGCCTCGGCACCGCGGACCCGGGCAAGGTGATCCACGCGATCAAACAAATTCCCGGCGTCAGCGACGTGCAGATCCGCCGGGCGCCCCCGTCTTCTCAACCGCCGTCGGAAGACGGCATGCGGATCGCCATTCCGGCGCCGCACTCTCACTGGCTGCCTCGGGGCCTGCTCTTCAGTCCCCTACACGCCGACCCCCGATGGCCCTATTTCGGAGCGAGTTACCGCGAGTTCACGCAGGGTCTCGGGCTGAGTCACGTCTTCGCCGGAAATTTCGGAGAAACGTTCTCGATCTATCGGGACCGGGCCCCGTTCGGCGGACAATGGGAATTCGGGATCCAGGCCGGCGTGTTCAGCATTTTCGATATCAGCTCGGCGTCCATCGACCTGGTCAATGCGGACTATCGCGTCGGCGGGCTCGCCAGCTATCGCAACGGGCGCTTTTCCGGCTTCGTCCGCCTGCAGCACCAGAGCTCCCATCTGGGAGACGAATTTCTGCTGAACAACCCGTCGGTACCCCGCGTCAACCTGAGCTATGAGGAGGTCGACCTCAAACTCTCGTACGAGGTTTTCAGCTGGCTCCGGGTGTACGGGGGCGGAGGCGCCATCGTCCATCGCCAGCCGGAGGACCTCGGCGTCGGTACGACGCAATGGGGCCTCGAGCTGACCAGCGCGCGCACGTACTGGGGCGGCAGGCTGCGCCCCGTCGCCTATGCGGACTTCCAATGCAACGAGCGGACGAATTGGGCCATCAACCGATCAGTGCTCGCCGGAGTCCAATTCGAGAATGCGAGGATCGGCGACCGGCAAATGCAGCTGCTGCTTGAGTACTATGCCGGTCCCTCACCGGACGGGCAGTTCTACACCCAACGGGTGGAGTGGTTCGGCATCGGGTTGCGCCTGTACTTTTGAGCGTGCAGCGCCTAGGGAGGCCGTCCTAGGGCGGCGGCGACTGACATCTCGGAGTGGTCCTAGTTAGACGGGTCCAGACGTCACGGTAGATTGACTGCATGGACGGGAAAAAGCCCTGCGCCGACCTGCGCCAACCGGTGCTGATTTGCGCTTCCTGTTGGAAGATTCAACCGCCGCAGGATCATCTCATGTTCGAATTCGACCAGTGGGTGGACCCTTCCACGTTCATGGCGTGGTCGGATGGCGGCACGAACGACTATCTCCTGGTGGACGGGTACTGCGAAATCTGTCTTTCGGACATGGCCAGGCAATCGGAACAGCAGCCGACTGAACGGCTGAATGCCTAAGAGGCCCCCATGAATCCACGACAAACTCTTGCATCAGTCGCGCTCGCCGCTCTGCTCTCTGGAGTGGCGGCGTTTCCCGCACTCTCGCAGGAAACGTTATGGACGACGTGGCGCAACGGGGGGCTCCAGGCCCTCCACGAGGGACGGCTGGCGGACGCCGAGCGATTATTGATCGCGGCGCTCGAGCAGGCTGAGAAATACGGAAGCGATGACCTCCGGGTGGCGGACGCGGCCAACGACCTGGCCGTCGTGTACGCCACCGCGGGTCGCAACCTAGAGGCGGAATTGCTGTTCACCCGCGCCCTGGCCATCGGCGAAAAGGGCCTCGGCGCCGACCATCCGGGCGTGGCGGCGACGGTGCAGAATCTCGGCATTCTGTACGCCACCCAACAAAAGTACCGCGAAGCCGAGCCGCTGCTCAAACGAGCGCTCGAGATCAATCTGAAGGGGTACGGGGTGAACCACACCAGAACCGCGCTCACGTTGAAGACGCTGTCGAGCTTTTATGCCATTCAGGGCCATTTGGCCGAAGCGGAGGAATTCATCCAGAAATCGCTCGCCATCCTGGAAGCCACCCGGACCGCGAACAGCGACCCCCAGATGACGGCCACGCTCGAGGTGTTCGCCGCCATTTTGAGAAACACCAATCGGGAGCGCGAGGCGCAGGAAGTGGAGCGGCGCCTACAGGCCGCACAAGACGACACGGTCTATCACTAAGGGCCGTCGAAAGGAGCCTGTCATGCTGAGTTGGGCCGTCACATTTCTCGTGATTGCGATCATTGCCGGCATCCTCGGTCTCACCGGCGTGGCCGGCACGGCGACGCAAATCGCCTACGTGCTGTTCGTCGTCTTTCTGATCTTCGCCGCGGTCAGCTTCATTATGGGCCGCCGCCCCCCGGTGACATGATGACCCAGCGCATGCGGCTGGCCGCATCGATCCTCCTGCTCGCCGGGACGCTGTCCGCCGTCGGCGGTCCCGCAGAGGCGCAAAGTTGGACGCCGGGCGGCGCGATGCCCGGCCAATGGATGTTCGGCGCGCGCATCGGTCCATCAGGGCTGACTCAATCCCTGGGGTCGAACATCGACACGGCAACCGGTCCTGCCCTGAACTTTCAGGGCATGTACGCGATCAACAATTGGATGATGCTGGGGCTGATGCTCGAATGGGAGCGGCGCGGAGTCGATCGGGAAAGGCCCTATCTCGACATGGGGTCACTCGATACGGTGTCCTTACTGCCGACCGTCGAATTCCGACCCGGGCACATCGGTCCGTTCTTTCCTTACGGATCCGTCAGCGTGGGGGTGAATTTCAACAGCTTCTCGGAAGACGACGGCATCGGCTCCACCCGCATTTCGCCCAGCAACAATTTTGCGTTTCGGCTGGCCGCCGGGGGGGACTACTTCATCACCAAAACCCTCGCCGTGAACGCCGAACTGGCCTGGAAGCGGAATGACGGCCATGCGGATATCAACCCTGCGATCGCAGGGATCAATCCCAACGAATGGAACGCCTCGTCCCTGAATTTTTTGATCGGCATCCGTTGGTTCTATTAGCGGGTGCCGAAGACGGCAATCGTGCGCTTCCTGCGCGGCAGCGTGCGCCCACTTCCCCGCCGTTCCCCATCATCCGGCCTCGTTTCCGTTGTTCCATCCTGAGCTGTCGCGCGTGGGAGGGTCGTATGCCTATCGCCTGTGTCATGATTCTCGTCGTCGCGTTGCTGGCCTCCGCCGGCATGGCGGGGGCCGCCCCCAAAGATCCGAAGCATTTCATCGTCGATATCGTCGCCATCAACGGTGAGGAATTCGTCGTCAAGGACGAGCGCGGAACCCAGGGCCAGATCCACGTTGGCCCCGACACCGAGAAATATGGACATTTTCAGCCGGGGGACCGCATCGATGCATGGGTCTATCCCGACGGGCACGCCAAGACCATCATGATTCTCCGAAGCGCAGCCACGATCCAGGAGGACCAACGACAGGCGGCGCAGGCGCAGCAGGAACAGCAGCCTCAACGCTAGCCGGCACGGCGGCGGGGTAACGGAGAATGCACACCATGCGAATGCTGATGCCCGCGCGAGGGGTCATTCGTAGGGGAGAGATTCCTGCGCCGATACGGCGGGGAGATCGCACTTCGCCACGGCTTTGGTAATGGCCCGGTAGAGCAGTTCGGCCGCCGACTCCTTGGTCAGCAGCGTCACGGCTCCCGCGTCGCGCATGGCCAAGGAGACGTGATCGGATGCATTGACCGAGAGACCGATCACGATCATGTCGTGATGGTCCTGCGTGATGCGGCGGGTCGCTTCCACGCCGTCCACCTTCGGCATGTTGACGTCCATCACGATCACATGGGGTGCGAGCTCACGGGCGCGTTCCACGGCCTCTTCGCCATTGCCCGCCTCGCCGACGACTTCGATGTCGTCATACGCGGACAACACGCTCTTCAGCCCTTCCCGGACCATGGCATGGTCGTCGACGAGCACGACACGGATCCTCGACGCCCGTGCGACATCCGACGGCGTTCCGTTCAAGGCCGGCACCGGCGCGGCAGCGGAAGCGACGCCGGTGGATTTCGCCTGCGCCTCCGGCTGAAGCGGCAACGTCATGGTCGCGCATACGCCGTGCCCCAATGCGGCCTCGATCGCGAACGACCCGCCGAGGGCCTGCATGCGCTCACGGATACTAAACAGGCCGAACTTGTCCCGCGCCACCTGCGCCACGGCCGGATCGAACCCTGCACCCCGGTCCGTCACGATGACCGTCAAGGGCCGGTCTTCGCCGAACGACACGCTGACCGAGGCTTCGTTCACCTGCGCGTGTTTCACCACGTTCATCAGCAGTTCTCGGGTGGACTGGTACAGCAGCGCCGCCTGATCAATGGACAGCGGGGGCGCCTCGCTGGGCACGTCGACCCTCACGATCAGCCCGCGCCGCCTCATCTCGTCCCCTAGCCACAAGACAGCCGCACATAATCCGAACTGCTCCAACACCGGAGGGATGAGCTGGGCCACCAACGACCGCGTGTAGGTCAGGGAGCGGTCGAGAATCTCGTCCGCTTCTTGAATTTGCTCGCGCGACGACCCCGGGCCCAACTTCTGCAGTGCCTGGCTGAGCTTGATGCGGCCGACAACCAGCAGTTGCGCAAGGTAATCGTGCAGCTCGGCCGCAAGCCGTCGCCGCTCGCGCTGCTCGGCCAGATTCACCTCGCTGGCCAGATCCCGCAGCCGCTGCTGGGAGTCGGTGAGCTCCTTGGTCCGTTCCGCCACCCGATGCTCCAATTCGATGGTCATCCGCAGCAACGCGGCCTCCGCCTCTTTGCGATCCGTCACGTCCTCCACGACCGCGATCGTGTGAAGCGGCCGCCCATCGGCGTCCCGGATGAGGCGGGCCGAGACCCGCACCCACCGGATGGCCTGCTGCTTGGTCACGTACCGCTTCTCCGTGTGATATTCCTCGCTCTCGCCCTTCAACAGCCGGGCAACGCGGGGCAGGTCGGCGGGCCGGTCATCGGGATGCGTGAGATCGGCGGGCGTCATCGCCAGCAACTCCGCTTGATCATACCCCGTCAGGCTCGAGAAGCGTCCGTTCACGCGGATAAAACGCCCCGTTTCCGCGCTGACCTGCGTCTGGCCCACGGCCGCGAGCTCGAAACTCGCCCGGAAATCTTCCTCGCTTTGGCGGAGCGCCTCTTCGCCGCGCTTGCGGGCGGTAATGTCCGAGTGCATGCCGACCCATTCGGCCACACGCCCCTCCTCATTTCTGACGGGAACGGCGCGCACTTCGGTCCACCGATAGTGGCCGTCGCGATGCCACAACCGATACTCCGTCTCCAGCGGGATGCCGGTGGCGATCGACGACCGCCACTCGCGCTCGACGCGCGGCCGGTCTTCGGGGTGGACCGCGTTCAGCCATCCCCACCCTCGGCGGGCATCCACCGTCTGACCGGTGAAGGCATGCCAGCTGGGCGAGTCCCGCACCACCATCCCGTCCGGCTCGGCGATCCAGAGGACCTGCGCCGACGCCTGCACGAGCGCCTCCGCCCGCGCTTGATTCAGGCGCAAGTCGAGCTCCTGGCGGCGCGCCCGAATCAGCAGGAGGGAAATGATGGAGACCAATCCCACCCCGATGAGACGATTGACGGCCGAAATCCAGGACGGCGGGCCGGCGGGCGAAAAGAAGAGCGAGGTGGTCACCAGCGCCATCGTGGTGAAGGCGCCGGCCGACACGAAGCGGGGGTCAAAGGGAACGATGCGCGACAGCAGCCAGATAGGAAACAGATACAGCAGCCAGACCGCGACTCCCAGCGGCAGGTTGAAGTCCAACCAGCCGATGAAGGCGAACAACACGGCAATCGCGACGTACGCGAACGGACCACGGGTCAACACCATGGTGCGTTCGACGATGAGCGGAAGGGTTTGATCGTCTCTCGTGGATCGAGCCGGGCGGGCGGAACCATGCGGCAGGTTCATCGATTGAACTCCCGCAGAACACAGACCAGAAGCTTTCGGGCGTCTGTACTTTACGCCCTTCGTCCGCATACGCCAAGCCCCACGACACAGCCCCCACCTCGGGATGGGACGCCCGCGTCGGCCGGCTACCCCTTCTCTCCCGCGACAACGGTTTCGATGGTTTCGTAGAGTTGGTCGGCGGCGCTTTCCTTGGTCAGAAACGCGGCGGCCCCGGCATCGCGCATGGCGCGGGCGACATGTTCGGCTTGATTGACCGACAGGCCGACGACGGCGGTCTCCGGATGATCCCGGCGGATCCGCTTCGTCGCTTCGATCCCGTCGAGGCGCGGCAAATTCACGTCCATCACGATGAGGTCGGGCTTCAGAAGTCCCGCCAGCGTCACCGCCTCTTCGCCGTCGCCGGCTTCGGCAATGATATTGAGGTCGGCATAGCCGTCAAGCACGCTGCGGAGTCCTTGCCGCACCATCGCATGGTCGTCCACCAGCAACACCCGGATCGGATTCGGATGCGGCCGCGCCGCGTCACCGTCCTTGTCCGGCGTCTGCGCTGCAGCGACGGCTTCCAGGCCGCCGTCGGGTTTCCTAGTCTCCGCCGGCGGCACCTGGGCCAAGGGGCTCGACAAGGTCACGCCGAGCGTGACTTTCGTTCCGGCTCCCGGCTTTGATTCCATCTCCATCCACCCGTCGATGGCCTCCATCCGCTCCCGGATGCTGAACAAGCCGAAGGTGCCGGTTTTCTTGTCCATGACCACAGCCGGATCGCACCCTTGTCCCTCGTCCTGCACGGTGATCTGAAGCCGGCCCGGCGGCTCTTCGCGCATGGTCACGGAAGCCCGCCGCGTCCCGGCATGTTTCAACACGTTGAACAACAGCTCGCGCACGCATTGATAAAAGATACGCGTCATGTCGTCCGACATGGGCGGCGTCGTCGCAGGAACCTTCACATCCACGTCGAGCCCCTGCTGCGCCATGGTCTCGCCGAGCCACCGAAGGCCTCCCGCCAATCCGAACTGGCTGAGCGTGGGCGGCATGAGTTCCGCGACCAGCGTTCGGGTGTACGTCAGGCACTGATCGACCAACTCGTCGGCCTCACGCAGCACGGCGCACGCCGGATCGGGCGCGATCATCTGGTGGGATTGGCTGATCTTCAACCGCGTGACGACGAGCATCTGCGCGAGGTAATCGTGCAGCTCGCTGGCGATCCGCTGCCGCTCCCGCTGCTCGGCCAACGTCAATTCCTGCGCGAGGCCGCGAAGCCGATCGTGGGTGCGCACCAGCTCCTTCGTCCGCTCGGCGATGCGGCGCTCCAATTCCTTCGTCCACTCGACGCGCTGGACCTCCGCCTGCTTGCGCTCGGTAATGTCGAACGTCACGCCGACGAACCGCGCCGGCTGCCCCGCGTCGTCATAGTGGATGCGGCCATACGGAGCAATCCAGCGCACCGCGCCATTGTCGGCGCGGCGGATGCGGTGTTCGATCTGATAATGCCCGCCGGCTTTGGCGGCGGCCACCGCGCGATGGACCGCCTCGCGATCGTCCTCGTGGACCACCGCCCACCAGAGATCCGCCGACGCCTCGACGCCTTCCGGCGGATAGCCCAGGAGCAGAAAGTTTTCCCGGTTCCACACCGCACGTCCGCTCCCGAGGTCGATGTCCCAGGTCCCCATCGCGGCCCCCTCGACGGCCAGCCGCAGACGCTCTTCGCTTTCCTCCAACTGCGCCGCTCGGCGCCGCGATTCCTCCAACAGACGCCGGCGTTCCTTCGCCATCGCCACATAGGACGACACCGCTTCCATCAACTCGATCTCGTCCGAATCGAACTCCACCCGGCTGCGGCTGCCGAAACCCAGCGCACCCAGAAGACGGCCGCCGACGACCAGGGGAAAGGAGGCGAAGACGCGGCATCCCAGCGCATGCAGCGCGGCCGCCCCTGGATCGGACGACTGGCCTAATGCCGTGACAATCACCGGCTCGCGGGAGACCACCGGCGCCCCGCCGATCCCACCGGACGGCAGAGACGCAAGGGAAGAGAGCGCCGTCTCCGGGACGCCGCCGGAGGCGGCCAGCACGAAACCGCCGGAGTCGCCGTCGGCATCGTAGTCGAGAAAGGTATCGAGCGCGAACGCGCCTTTCAGGGACGCGAAAATGTCGGGCATGACCTCCGCCGGGTCCTTGACCCGCAGCAGCTTGTCCATGGTGTCGCTCAGGAGCTGCTGCCACAGCACGTGATTGTGCAGGTCGAACTCGGCGCGCTTCCGGGCGTCGATGTCCTCCACGACGCCGATCAGCGACTGAATGCGGCCGCCGGCGTCCCATTGGATCGACAGAGTGACTGTCACCCAGATCGTGTCGCCGTCCGGACGCAGCAGCCGCTGATCCAGCGACACTTCGGACACTCCGCCCAGCAACAGGCGGCCGACCTGGCTTTCGTGCTCGGGGCGGTCGTCCTGATGCGTGAGGTCGCGCAGCTCGCATTTCAGCAACTCTTCCGCCGTGCGGCCCGTAATCGCGCAGAGTTTGTCGTTGACGCGCAGGAGCCTCCCGTCGGGTCCGACCACGCACATGCCGACCGCGGCCTGCTCAAACAGGCCGCGGAACTGCTCCTCGCTTCGCCTCAGCCGCTCGACGAGCTGCTGGTTCTCGGTCTGCCGGGCCCGCAGGCGGAGCAGCGAGGCGACCGCGGAGACCAATTCCTCCGGCTCGAAGGGCTCCACCAAATAGCCGTCCGACCCGACATCGAGCCCCAGCGCCCGCTCGCTCGAGACGTGCGCGGCCGAAATATGCAGCACCAGCGTATCGGCATGCTCGGGAAGCACCTTGATCCGCTGGCACAGCTCCAGGCCGTTCATATCCGGCATCTGGACTTTGAGGAGGACCAGCTCCGGATGCGCCTCATCCAAAATCCGCAACGCACTGCGGCTCCCGGTGGCCTCCACCACATGGTATCCAGCCCGTTCCAAAATCGCCCGCTTGTCGCTCCGGCGATCGTCGCGGTCGTCCACATTCAGGATCGTCGGTTTGTGTCCCATCGTTGCCCCTCCCCGGCCCGATTCTCTACGCAGTCTGCCCGTTCATCACCACGTCCGTCCGCAGGTCTGCCCGTTGTGCGATGGAAGGCGAGTCACCATAAGGAGAAGCGGATCAAAAACCTACTAGGGGTGTCCCTAGTAGGATGAGGCGTGCGAACTGGAGAGGGACTGTGCGCCACGTGGCGTCTTACCGCGAAGAGGGCTGCGGCGGTTCAGGAGGCAGTTCGGTCACCACCGCCTCCATGACTTTGACGGTCCGGCCCTGCTCGTCGAGTTGCACCGTAAGACGATCTCCCACGGTGATGCGCGAGAAGAGCTCCGGCCGGGTCACTTCGAAGAAGACTGGTTTGCCCAAATCCGTTTTGAGCATGCCTTTCCCCGCCGCCAGGTCCAGCATGGCCAGTGTGCCGGTCACAATGTGGGATGGCCGCGTCTCTTCCGCGAAGGACCGCTGCGCGGCAGCTGGAGCGATGGCGGCGGCCGCCCCGGCGACCGCCGCGGCTAGCAGCACACGGTGTGGAAAGCCCGATTGTCGGCGCACGTGGTTACCAGACATACAACCGATGACGGGAGACGCGTGGCGCCTGCGTCGGCATCGTCACCGTCACACTTTCTGCCGAAAGCTGCACCACGGCACGGTGCAGCAGCGCATCGTCGGGAAGCGGCACCAGCCTCGACACCGACCCGCAGCGGATCACGACGGCGTGGGTCGCCTGATCGACCGAGACATGCGGCTGCTCCTCCGGCGTCAGCGCCGCTGACACCGTGACCGAACCGGCCCCTTCCACCACGCGGATGCAGGTCAAGGCGTCTCCCGAACGCGCGTCGCCGGGCTCCGCGGACAGCGGCACCGCCAACTGTTCGATCGCATGCGCGCAGTCAGCCAGTGTGACGATCATGCTGCCCCCTTTCTGTTGAACCGCGTACGGGTCAGTGCGACGGACGGGGTCACACTAGTCGTCTTCCGCCGTTCAATCTACTGGGCGGTACCCGAGGCCGAGCAGGAGACACTGGCTGCACCGCCGCCTCGCCGCTCGGGACTTGACGAATGGTTCGACGCACGGCGTCCGTCGTACGATCGCCGAGGTCAGCGCTGAGGCGGGAGGTCGAGATGCACCGGCGTGGCCCTGTGGCGGGATGCTTGCTGGCGGGACTCATCGCGGCACACTGCTCCGTGAATCCCTATACGCATCGGTCCCAGTGGGTGATGATGTCCCCGTCGTACGAGTCCGCGCTCGGCGCGACGGCGTACCGGCGCGTGCTGAATGACCCGGACAACCGGGTGCGGACCGATGCCGCCACGGTTCGTCCGGTACGGCGCGTGATCGCGCGATTGATCCAGGCGGCACACCGGTCGCGCTTCGCGGACATGACGCGGGCCTTCGAATGGGACGTCTCGATCATCGACGATCCCGACCAGCGCAACGCCATCGCGCTGCCCGGCGGCAAGCTCATCGTCTATACCGGATTGTTTCCCGTTGCCGGCAACGAGGCGGGGCTGGCGGCGGTCCTCGCGCATGAAATCGCGCATGCGCTGGCGCGGCACAGCGCCGAGCAAATCACCTTCGAGGCGTTGCATGGCGCACGCGACGACGTCCGGTTGCCCTTCAGCCGGCAGCACGAGTCGGAGGCCGATTACATCGGGCTCCTGCTCACGGCGATGGCCGGCTATGATCCGCGCGAAGCCGTGCGCGTCTGGCAGCGCATGCAGTCAGCGGACGATCAGCCGCCGCCCGAATACGTGTCCACCCATCCGTCGCATGCCGCGCGCATCGATTTCCTCTTGCGCCATCTGCCGGAAGCGTGGGCGCATTACCAAGCGGCCGCGCCCTCTCCGGTTGCCGAGCTCCCGCTGCTGGCCGACGGCGGCTGAGCCGGCACCCCGCTACGCCGGCAAGCGGACGGCATAGGCGCCGGCTTTCCTGGGAACCAGCCGGACTTCACCGGTTCGGCTCATCCGGTCGACTTCGAGGAAGACCTGATTCCACGTGAATGCCGGGCAGCCCCGCACCAGCTCTTCCAGATCGCACTCCCGGGTTCGCCGCAGCGCATCAAAAATGTGGCGGCGCACGTCGGAGGGCGCTGCGATCGGTGTGCGAGCCCTACCGCTCACGTGTCGGTTGCTCATGGCGCGTCCTTTCGGTGAAAGAGAGATCGCGACGATACCCACCCGTCGACGTGGAGACCACTAGGAACTTCCCTGGGACCAGGATCAAGCACCGAAAGGGAGCATACGGCGTCGCGGCATGCTAACCGCTTGGTTCCCTTGGGGTTCACCCAGTAGGCGCATGCGGTTTCGGTCGGTAGATTGGCATGCATGTCGTCGCGTTGGAATGTTCGCATGACGACTGCCGGACGAGCCGGAGTCCTAGTCCTGGCCCTCATGGTCCTGTGGCAGGGCGCCCCTGGCCACGCCGAGGCCACGCCGACAAGCTCGGCCTCCCGCCAACAACTCATCACGTTCCTCGGTGTGACCATGGACCGACAGATGGGTGAAGAGCCCAAGGGCGCCGTGGGACACCTCGTCGTGGAATGGAAGTCGCGGCCGGATCACGAAGGTATGATGGTCACGTGCTCCTCGGGCTTCAGTCCCTATACGATGACCGCCATCGTGTCGGCCATCGAGCGGGTCGCCAAAGCAGCCGGCATGGAAAGCAACTCCTGGGACGTCGTCATCCGCCGGCACGACGATGAGCAGCGCTACGGCATGGTCTACGGAGACAGTCTGTCCGCCATGGTGGGTCTGACGGTTCTGGCGTTGGCCAAGGGCGACCGGGTTCTGCCGGACCGCGTCCTGACCGGCACAGTGACGCCCGATGGTCAACTGGGGCCTGTGAGCGCGGTGAACTCGAAGATTGCGGCGGCCCATGCCATGCATTTCCGCCGCGTCATCGTTCCCGACAGCCTTGACCCCACCGACCGCGACTGGCATACGCCGTTCCTCATGCAAGTATCTCCGATCCAATCGGTGTCGGCGGCCTATCAGGCCCTGACGGACCACCAGATGGCGCTCCACTAGCAGGAGGGAAGGAAGGAACGATGGCCCCTTTGGCACATTCACGTCTCGATGGCACCGACGTCGAGCGTCGCGGAGCCGGCACGGGGCCCCCGAGAGCCGGAGTGTGCGTGCACTGCGTGTTGTGCGGATCCGGGCGCTCGCAGACCGTCTGCAGCGCGAAGGAGATGGCCGAGCAGCGTCACTATTTGACCGACTTCTTTCGGCGCCGATGGCGCACCCAGTCCGGCGCCACGGCCGCAGACCGCGTCGCGTTCACGCAGGACTACACGACGGACATCGTCCGTTGCGTGGACTGCGGCCTGCTGTACCGCAATCCGCGCCCTCGTGAGGAAGACATCGCCCGGGCCTATCGGAAGGACCACTACGACCCGCGCTATCTGGAGACGGAGTTTCTCAATCAACGGCGGTGGGCCAGGCGCAAGGCGTCCGAATTGTCACGCTATCTCCGCCCGCAGAAAGGCCGGCGGCCGCAGGTGCTGGAGGTGGGCAGTTTCGTCGGAGGCCTCTTGGCCGAGGGATTGGCAAGGGGATGGGACATGTTCGGGGTGGATCCCGGCGATGAAGTGGCGGACTTTTGCCGCATGAAGGCGCTGCCGGTGTACCACGGCACGCTGGAGGAGGCTCGCCTGCATCCCGAGCGCTTCGACGCCGTCGTCATTTGGAATACGTTCGATCAACTGCCAGATCCGCATCCCACGCTCGCCGCGGCGACGCGGCTGCTGCGGAGCGGCGGCGTGCTGAGCATCCGCGTGCCGAACGGCGCGTGCTTCGGATGGGCGATGGAACTCTCCCAGCGTCTCTCGGAGCCGTGGCGCCGGACGCTCTACACCGCTCTGGCATGGAACAACTTACTCGCGTTTCCCTATGTTTACGGCTATACGGCGGATACCGTACGCGCGGTGACGAACGCCTATGGATTCCGTCCCATCGGGTGCCTGCCGGACACCATCATGCCGGTTCCCCCCGGCCAGACCACCTGGTGGGCCGGCATGGAAGTCGCCATGTACCAGACGTTGTGGCGGGCGGGCTCGTACAGCGCAGCGCGGGAACCGTGGGAGCGGGCGCCGTGGTTGGACATGTATTTCGAGCGCGCCGTGACGGACGAACCGGCGGCTGCGCGCGATGTGGGCCTAGGGCTAATCCCAGTGTACGCTCCCCTGGCCCTGCGTCAGACTGATTCACTTACGGGATGAGGAAGGGAGGGCTGGCTATGCAGGACAGGGCTTCCAGAGTGCCGAGTCTCATTTCCCGACTCTTGAGCGGCGGCGCACTATGGCGCGCCACCGCCCGCCGAGCCTCGACTCCCGTTAAACGGGTCGACTCATGGTTGTCCATCGGATGGGCTCGCATGCACCGCCTGCGATAGCACCGCGCCGCTTCGGCGGTCTTTCGGCCGGGGACGCCGGCCCGCCCGTTCGGTCGGCCGGTAGACCGGAACGATCATCCGCATATCGGTGATCGCGCCGCAATTGATGCAACGAAATCCGTCGCACGGCGACGCGCCATAAAAGTAGTCGAACACCTTGAAACCGCCGCATCGTTCACAGCTCATGCTTGCATCTCCTTGGTTGAATGCCAATTGCGCAGTGGACGTCTGCAGGCGGAACGGCGACCCTTCCCGACGGGTCCCTCCATCTCCGCCGCGCTTGTGTTCGCCGGCATGGTGGGACCCAGTAGCACAAAGACTGCCAGAGAATGGAACGGGGACAAACGCTTGAAATGTTAATGAAACGGTGTGCCGAGATCTCGGGAGGCTTTCACGGCGAGCCGGACAACTTGTCCCCTCGCATGACAACTCATGTTTAACGCGGCATTTGAGAAGGATTCCCGCAAGCTGGACTCGCGCTCTATTCTGACCATCGCGCTGCTCCTTGCGCTGACCGCGGCCACGTTCGCGGCCGATCGCCTGATCCCCATCGGCATCGGCGTGTGGATGCTGTATCTGGTTCCGCTGGTCCTCACCACCCAACTGTTTCCGCAATGGACCGGCGTGGCGCTGGCCATCGGCAGCGGCCTCCTATTGGTCGGCCTGGTGGAGACCAAGCCGGGAACGTCCCAGGAAGTCGCAGTGATAAACCGGGCTCTGGGCTTGGTCGTCCTGGTCTTCACGGGGCTCTTCCTGCTGCACCATCGGCGGACGGTCGAAGCGCTGCGCGCCAGTGAGGACCGATACCGGCTCTTGCTCGAGCAGCACAGCCGGGCCCGGGCGGAGGCGGCGCTGCAGGAGGTGCAGGAGCGGTTCAAGAGCATTTTTCACTCCTCGCACGATGCCATCGCCTATGCCACGCTGGACGGGACGCTGCTTGAGATCAACGACGCGTTCGTCCGCCTGACCGGGCGCTCGCGCGAGGAATTGCTGAACCGGGAAGGCGTCTCCCTGTGGTCCTCCCTTCACCTCTCGCCCGAGCAGTTCCAACAACTCCGGGAAACCGGGGTGCCATTGGTGTATGAAACCGACTACCACCGCGACAACGCGCCCCCCTATCATCTGAACGTGCATGCGTTCGTGGTGCAGGGTCCGGACGGTACGAAATCCGGCCTGGCGATGGTCATTCGGAACATTACGGACCTCAAGCAAGCCGAAGCCGAGCTACGGCGAGCGAGCGAGGAATTGCGCGCGAAGAACGAAGCGCTGGCGCGGACAAACGAGCTCCTCAGCGCGGCGCAGCGGACCGCCACCCGGGCACAGCGACTCTCGGCCATCGGCCAGTTCGCGGCCACCGTGGCGCACAAGATCGGAACGCCGCTGACCGCGCTCTCGGGCCATGTCCAATTGCTGATGGAAGATTTGTCTCTGCCCCCGAAGGTTCGCGGGCGGCTCCAGACCGTGGAAGCCCAGATCGAGCGGACGTCGCGGATCATCCAGGATCTGCTGCTGTACACCCGCCGCGCCGCGCCGGTGCGGACCCCCATCGATGTCAACGACTGCCTGCAGGAATGCATCGCCCTGTTCCGCACGGAATGCGACCGGCAGCACGTCGCGTGCATCGCCGATCTGCAGCCCGGCCTGCCGCCCGTCGAAGCGGACCGGCAGCATCTCCAGGAAGCCTTCAACCATTTGATCGAAAACGCCCTGCAGGCCATGCCGACGGGCGGCTCCCTGTGCATCCGGTCGTTCGTGATCGACCACCCGGTGCCCGGTGTGGAGCGCGGTGCCGGCACGATCGGCGTAGAGGTGGTGGATACGGGGTGCGGCATCAATCCCGATCATTTGGCACAGATCTTTCAACCGTTTTTCACGACGAAGCAGGCCGGCCGGGGCACCGGGCTTGGTCTGGCGATCGTGCAGGAGACGGTGCGAGCCCATGGCGGACGAATCACGGTGGAAAGCGAACCGGGAAAAGGGACCAGCTTTACCCTTCATCTCCCGATGGCTGAACGGAACGACTGATGGAAGAGCAATCACACGTCTTGGTGGTCGATGACGACAACGAAACGCTGACCCTCCTCAAGGAAATCTTGTCCAAAGAGGGGTACGACGTCGGCACGGCGATGGACGGGAAAACGGCGCTCGACCAGATCGGCAGTCACCCCCCGGATCTGGTGATGTCGGATATCCATATGCCCGACCTGGACGGCATGGCGTTGCTCGCGGAGTTGCGCAACCGCCATCAGGACATCCCGGTCATCCTCATGACCGCCTACGGCTCGCTAAAGACCGCGGTGGACGGATTGCGGTCAGGCGCCTTCGATTACCTCAGCAAACCCTTCATCATCGACGACATCCGGCTCGTGGTCCGGCGTGCCTTGGAGCACAAGCATCTCTCCAGGCAAAACCAAGTCCTGAAGGAACAGCTGCGCAGCCGTTACCGATTCGACAACCTCGTGGGCAGCAGCCCCGGCATCGTATCGGTCTACAAGTCGATCGCGCGGGTGGCCCATACGGACAGCACGGTGCTGCTGCAGGGCGAGAGCGGGACGGGCAAGGAGTTGATCGCCCGCGCCATTCACGCCAACAGCGCGCGGAGCTCAGGGCTGTTCGTCGCGGTAGACGGCGGATCGCTCGCGGAAACGCTGCTGGAATCGGAGCTGTTCGGTCATGAGCGCGGATCGTTTACGGGAGCGGTGGCCACGAAGAAGGGGCTCCTCGAAAAAGCCCACATGGGCACGTGTTTTCTGGACGAGGTCGCCGACCTGACGCCGGCGCTCCAAGGCAAACTGCTCCGCGTGATTCAGGAGCGGGAAATCCGGCGTGTAGGCAGCACGACGCCGATGACGGTGGACGTGCGCATCATCGCCGCCTCCAAAAAGGACTTGGATCAGTTGGTCAAGGCAGGCACGTTCCGGGAAGACCTCTACTACCGGCTCAACGTGGTGACGATCAACATTCCTCCGCTGCGCGAGCGGGCGGAGGACATCCCGCTGCTGACGCAATATTTCATCCAGATGTACGGGGCCAAGAAGAATCCGCCGGTCACGGGCATCTCGCCGGAGGCGATGGCGCTGCTCACGCGCTATTGGTGGCCGGGAAACATTCGCGAATTGGAGCATGCGATCGAGCGGGCGATCGCCTTGACGCCGCATCCGGTGATCTTTCCGGAAGACCTGCCTCAGTCCATTCAGAGCGCGACGGTGCAGGCTGCGGCGCAAGCGCGCGGCTGGGTGACGCTTGCGGAGTTGGAAAAGGAACATATCCTCCGGGTCTTGGAAGCGCATAACCAAGATCTCGGTCGGGCTTCTGCGATCCTGGGAATCCACCGCAAGACGTTGCTCAGAAAGCTGCGGCATTTCGGGTTTCCGTGCTGAGGACATGTTGTCCGTGGCCGGACACCCCGTCCTCCTCACCGAACCTCGTACCCGATAACGTCGCCTAGAGGCTCAGTGGTACGGAATTCTTGCCGGGTCCGAACCTTGCTTTTCTTGTATCGTGATCGGGAAGGCCGAGGAACATCACAAGGAGGTCGCTGTGGAGGGGTATGGCAAGCGCGTGCTGGTCGTGGAAGATGATCACGACGTCCGAACCATGATCTGTCTGATGCTCAGCGAAGCCGGATACAACGTCTACGAGGCCACGGACGGACTGGAGGCAGTCGACGCGCTGAAGCGACGGCGGTACGACGCCGTGGTCACGGACTACCATATGCCGAGGATGGACGGATTGGAACTGCTCGACCTGGTGACCGCCATGTGGCCGAAGACACCGGTCATCGTCGCATCCAGCGATTCGCTCGTCACCGACCGCAGCGGCCATGCCTTGTTGGCGCCGGCCTATGCCGTCTTGGAAAAGCCGTTTGACGCGTCGCAGATGCTGCAGACCGTGCATGCCGCCGCCTGTGGCCTGCCGAAACGCTTGCCGTCCTTCATCGACTCCCGGGTCCCGAGATCCTATCAAGCTGTGGCTTGAGGAAGCCCGCATGTGCCCAGGCGACGCCCCATACGCCGGGCCTCGCGATCGGGCAGTCCCGTTCCCTCCGCATTCCCGAAGATCCACCCAATCATTGATTCACGAGGAGGACACATGGAAGTGGAACGGACGTTCGAACAATGGTCGATGGGCAACACGAGAATCAAGTGGGGCGCGGTGTTCGCGGGGTGGGCCGTCGGTCTCGCCCTGCAAATGGTGCTGACGCTCCTGGGTTTGGGCATCGGAGCCTGGGCGATCGACGTGCGCGATCCGGATGCGAGCGGCATCCCCGTCGGCGCCGCGATTTGGACCGGTGTCTCGATGCTCATCGCCGCCTTTACCGGGGGCTACGTCACCTCGCGCTTGTCCGGGATGTATGACCGCTCCGACGGGCTCTATCACGGCATCGTGGTCTGGGGCGTGAACTGGCTGATCTTTGCCTGGCTCACCACCACGGCCATGGCCAGCATGATCGGCGGCGCGTTTTCGGTGTTCGGCACGACGCTGCAGTCGCTGACCCAAGGAATGTCGGGAGTCGCATCGGCCGCGGCCGGTCAGATTGGCTCCCGTCTCAACGAGATGTCGCTCTCGCGCGACCAGCTTCGCGGGCAGATCGAGTCGATCTTGAGTGCGACCGGAAAGCCGGAGCTCCAGCCCGGGCAACTGCAGCAGGATGCCGAACGGACGGCGGATTCGGCGCGAGGCGGACAACGCCTTGACCAGGTGTCCGACTCCGCGTATGCCGAGTTACGGGACAAGCTGATGGCGCTGGACCGCCAGGCCGCGCAGAACGTGTTGGTGAATCAGTTTGGGCTCTCGGAGGCGCAAGCGACGCAGGTCGTCGACTCATCGATCGGTATGGTCGAGTCGCTCAAGCAGCGGGCGCAAGAAACCGGCACCGCGCTTCGCGAGCGCTCCGCTGAACTGGGCACCGAAGCCTTGGATCGAATGGGCACTGCGGCATTATGGCTGGCTGCGTTGGCCATCATCACCCTCGGCCTGTCCGCTCTCGGCGGCATGCTTGGCACGCCGGAGGATGCGCTCATGGAGGCAAGAGCGGCGTCCGAATCGTTCCGCACCGATCTGCGGCGCGCCGGATGACGCGGATCGTGCGCGTGTGTCCAGCGACGAAACGCTTGTGGCTGATTCTCGGCTGGCTCGGGACGTGGTGGGTGCTGGCGGTCGGGCTCACGGTGATGATCGTCATCGGGCCGGATCAACGAGACCAGGGAGTGGAGCCGGCGCCGATTCCGCCGGCTCCCTCTCCCAAGCCGCCGGGCCGGCCCATTCCTCCGGCGCCGGACCCGGCGCCTCAACCTCAACCGATTCCTCCGGCTCCCCCGCGCTGAGGTCAGTTCACCACGCGTCCGGTCTCGGCGTCCACCGAGACGGTGCGCGACTGATTCATCGCGTCAAGAATTTCCACCTGATACATCACTTGCCGGCCGTTGGACACCAGCTCGGCCTTCACGGCGCGTCCCGGCACCTGGGATTCGGCCACGTGGGTCGCCTGGGTGAGCGTGACGGCCGCATGCCGGATGAGGTAACTCTTTCCGCCCTCGTCCCCGCCGCAGCCGCCCGCGCTCAACAAGACGCAGAAACCGAGTGTCGCCCAACGCCGGTTTCTCATGATCCTCCTTCCCCCTGTCATCATGCCTATCCCGTCAACCCGTCGACGCCGGCAGCGTGTAGCGCTCTTCAATCGCGCGCGCCACGCGCCGCCGGCTTTCCGCCGGTGGCAACGAGGCGTCGGCCTCGATGAGACGCACCGTCACCGCCAGCGTCGGATCTTTGATGGCCTGCTCCATCCACCGAGAATAGTCTCCTCGACGCAGATGATGCATCCAGGTCACGTCGTCCACTCCGGCGGCAAGCTGGCGGAACAGCACAAGATTTTGCGCTCGCAGATTGAGGGCGCCCTCCGGACCGCGAAAATAGAAACTGCGCTCGGGAGGCAGCTCCCCTTCGGCATACTTCCGGCGATGGCGCCGTCGCTCGCTGTCGCAGGGCACGAACCGAAAAATGGTCGGGCGCTCCGCCGAGGCGACCCGCCAGATGGCGGCCTCTCCTGGCTCGAGTTGCTCAGGAAGCGCGTCCACGGCCGCTCCCACCGCGCCGCCTATGCTCCGGAGGGTGTGCGCAGGCGCGGCTCCCAAGACCACGGCCACGTGGACCGCACGCAGCACGAGCGGAGCGACGGCATCCGGATGCACCGTGATAAACGCCATCCCGGATACACGCTCCGTCCCCACGCTCGGAGCCGGCTCCCAGCTGCGGGGCAGCAAATGGTGGGCTTCGTCCACGACGATGCGGTGCGGCCGGCCCGTGCGTGCGCGCCACTCCTGAATGTGCGGCAGCAGGCGGAGGAAAAATTCCGGGCGCTCGTTGAGCGGCATGCCGACCAAGTTCACGACGATCTGGGCATCGGGGCTGTCGAAGGCACTCACGATCTCGGGAACGGTCGGTCCGCGTTGAGACGAGCCGAAGATGACGGCACCGGGAAACGCCTCATAGTCACCCTCCGGATCGATGACGCAGACTTGATAGCCCCGCTCCGTCATCCGCTCCAGCAGGCCGTTGGCGAGACTCGACTTTCCGCTCGCCGACGACCCGGCAATCAGCAGGTTGTCTCCAATCGGCATCACTGACACGGGCCGACCGTCCGCCGTCGCGCCCAGAAGAATGGCATGCCGGGCGGGGATCAGCGATCGCTCGTCCGCCAGCACCCATTCGATCGCTTCCGCGGTCCCTGCCCCCGCGGGCCGGGTCGTGACATAGTCGGCCAGCTCCTTCAACGTCGGGACCGCATTGCCGACCGCGACGGCGACCTCCCCCACCGGGAGCAGCGCGTGATCGTTTTCCGAATCGCCAACGGTCATGACGTTGTGGGGTGACAGCCGCAGCTCCTTGAGAGCCGCCAGGAGTCCCGTGGCCTTGTTCACCCCGGGCTGCAGGAGCATCACCGACTCGCGGTTGAAGATCACCTGATGTTCGAGTCCCAGATCCCGGATGATTTCGAGCGCGGTCACCTCGTGCGGGCGCAGCGTGGCGATGATCGACTCGCCCACCTGCAACGGCCGCACACCGCGCTGGGCCAGCGCGCGGATCAGGCGCTCAGGAGCGGCCCCTCCAAGCAGCCGCCGCTGTTTCGTGGCCGGATTGTAGAGCACGGCGCCGTTTTCCGCGACGATTCGGTGGAACAACTCCGCCTTCGGGAAGACGGAGAGCAACTCCGCCAGGATGCGGCCGGTGACGAGGATCAGCATCCTGCCGGAGGCCACGAGCCGCTCAAGGGCGGCCTGCGTCGAGTTGCTGACCACGCCGCCCTCGGCGATGGTTCCATCATAGTCCACAGCGACAGCCATCAGATGCACGAGCCGGGCACTCCCCTTCGTCGTGATGCGATGCGATCCGGTTACGGAACCATGGTTGAGCTCAGCATCCGCCCTCTATGCCTCGAAGAAGGCGGACGTCGCCGCACGAACATGACTCCGACATCCTAGAGGGCTGAAAGAGGCGGGAAAGGCGCCGGCCAGAAGCGCCCAGACATGCGTCATCAAAAGATCTACGCTGGCGCGCCGTGGACCGCACCGCCGAGGTCTGATCGGGACGTGCAGGCAGTCCCGGTACCGTGGCGGCGTGAACCGCCGCTGTAGCCGGGCCGCCCTGCACATGAAACGCTTGGTGTCATAACTGTCTCATGCAGCCAAGGGCCAGTTGACGGTCAGTTCATCCTGCACGTCGTCCGCCCCCGCGTCGAACGCAAGTTCAATGGCGAGCGAGCGATCGCGATTGGTCGTCACCCGCCCACGCAGCAGAGCCAGGCCTTCATGCACCGTCACGGTGACGGCTCGCAGCGAGGGACGCCGACTGTACCATTCCACGAGCGTCTCGCGAATCATCTCGTCGCGATCCACTTCCCGCGCCACATAATCAGCATCAACCAGTTGTAGCATGACCCCTCCTTCCTGCTGTTCTTCAAACCCGCACGCCCGCGCAGGACGCGGGACGCGCGTTATGCTCCCGTGAGTAGACCAAAGTCGCCCCAGCCTTGGAATTGCGCAAACCCCTAGCGGGCCCCGGATTCAGACCCTAGATTCTGATCCGGGCTCGAAGTCGGTTCGGAGGAGCGGTTTCCCGACTCGGAGGAGCGGTTTTCAGACGTCTCCTGCATCGACCGGTCTTCTTGAGCCCCGCCCGCGACCTGAATCGTTCCCGGAATGTTCAGCTCTCCGCTGGGCACGGTGGCCGAATCCGCGCGCACGACGTACTTGATTTGTCCCCCGCTGCGGAAGCAGACGCTGGCGGTGTCATTCGTGCTGAGCGTGGCCGTGTATTGCTGGCGATTGGATCCCATCCAGCTGCCGAAATTGCGCTGACAAGAGAGCGTGTCCATGACGGGATCCAGGAACACCACTCGAGCGCTGCCCTGGCGCTTGTTGATCCACCGGATCTCGTCACCGGGATTCACCGTGATCGTCGCCGGCGACACGTCCTCACGAATGATGATGTCTTTGACGGCTCCGGTGCGAGTGATCGTCGGCAAGGATTCTCCGCCGCCGCCCATGCTTTGACAGCCCGTTAGGATCAGCAATCCAGCCGCCACCATCATGCGTTGTGCCTTCATAGTATGGCCTCCTTGTTCCAGTGTTTCTGATCCCATCGGCGACTAGCGGGTTCCCTAGTGCCCGGCCGCCCGCTGCACGGGCCGATGCGATTTGGCAGTGCAAGAGGTGCGCCTGCGTCGACGGCTCCGTCGCGCCGCAAGAAGCGCCAAACAGAAGCCTGTGCGGGCTCATTGTCCGTCCGCCGAGACAAACTATTCCGACGACGGGACAACTCATCTTGAACCCCAGACGACGCGGAAGCGCCGGCCCTGCCCCGTCCTGCGGCGACAGGTCTTTACGGCGGAGTGGGAGTGAAAGAAGGGTGGGGAATGGACGCACATGAAAAACGGCACCTCCGGAGTGCTCCGGAGATGCCGTTTTTCCAGGGCGGCGCCGCCTACTGATTCTTCTTTTGTCCTTCGCCTTCAAAGCCGGGGGCGCGGCCCGGCGGCTCTGCTCGTGGACCCAAATTTCCGGCCGCCTTGTCTTCTCCCATCGTTCCGGCCGACGGGTCTGGCCGATTGGTGCCTCGGCCGTCGCCGGGACCGACTTGCGGTTTCGGCTCCGACCGCACACGGTCGATTTCGTCTTGGAACATCGCAATGTCGGGAGACTTATCTTCCGGGCTGGTCCGGATGCTGCTGGGCATCAACTCGCTCTTCTTCATATTGAGCACGAGTTTGTCGCCCTGCTCCTGGAAGAGATCCCACCGCAGCGGCCTCCCGTACTGGCCCCCTTCGAGAATCAGAAACGCATACTCGATGTCCTGCGTCTTCTCGTCCTTCATCAGCTTTCCGATCTTCCCCAACTCTTCACCCTGCTTGTTTGTCACCGCCTTATTGAGCCACTTGCTGTCCGTCACTTCCTTCAAGGCGCCTTGGCGCACCGGCGTCGTCGCATATTCGTCCGGCACGCCCTTCTCGCCGCCGGTCAAATCGGTGCGCTTGTCCTGAGGTACGCGGTCGGGAGTCGGCATGTTGCCGCCCACATTGCCTCCTGATCCGGCTGAGGCGTCGGCGCGCGCCATGGTGGCCGCCCCGAACGTGCACAGCGTTGCGAGCGTGAGAATGGTGAGACTCCGTTTCATCATATAGAGATCCTCCTGTGTGCGTGATCTGCCGTCCCTCTCGTGATCGACCCTTGAGGGTTCTGTCATCAAACCTCCGGTGCAAGTCATAGGCCCGGAGCGCTGCGCCGTGATGAGATGCGGCGGGCCGAATAATTTCAATCGCGTGGTGCCGCGTCGGGAATCGTTCGTGAGCGCACCTCCGTTTCACATGACACCTTGTCCCCCAAATCGGACAGATGGTCCGAGACGCATCGCAAGAACGACCGCCGTGAACAAAAGCTGGAGGCATTTCGCTTGCACCTTTGTGAGCGGGACGAGATGGAGACGATTGGACGCAGACGGTGGGCGATCGCCGAGGGGTACATTCCCTCGGGTAGCACGGGACCTCATCCCCAGATGACGAGTCATGAAACGGCCTGCCTGCTGAACGCCGGCAGCCGCGACGCGCAGGTTTCTATCACGATCTTTTACGCGGATCGTGAGCCGGTCGGGCCCTACCGCGTGATGGTGCCGGCGCGCCGCACGATGCATCTGCGCTTCAACAACATGACCGAGCCTGAACCGATCCCCTTTGACACCGATTTCGCGAGCGTCATCGAGTCGGACATGCCGATCGTGGTGCAGCATACGCGGCTGGACTCCCGGCAAGCGGAGAATGCCCTGCTCAGCACCATCGCCTTCGCCGGAAACGACTAGAGGACCTTCGCCCCGCACTGAGAGGCCCATTGCCATGATGACCGCGCTGGCCGGCTTTCTGTTCCTCCTCCTGTTCATTCTGGCCCTCTACGCCTTCGGGGTGTTCAGCACGCCCTATCTGGAAGCGTTCCGCTTCGCCTTTTATCTCGTCTTGGTCCTGTTGGCGTTGACCGTCGGCGTGTCCTTCATTCAGAATCCCTACGAGGGGTACGATCCTACCGTGCAACCCCATTGACCCCTCGGTCCGACCGCGCTCTTCCGGGGACGATCACCGGCCGGGAACGTTGCCGGGTTGCCTCGGCATGGCGGCGGAGCACTCTCATGGCGGAACGCAACGGCAAGACACGGCAGCGGGAGGTGGTCGTCATCACGGGGGCATCGGCCGGCGTAGGCCGCGCCGTCGCCCGCGAGTTCGGCCGCCATGGCGCCGCCGTCGGGCTGCTGGCCCGCGGCCGCGACGGTCTCGAAGGAGCCCGCCGGGATGTCGAGGCGGCAGGAGGAAAGGGTCTCGTCGTGCCGACGGACGTGGCGGACGACCAGCAAGTCGAGCAGGCGGCGGAGCGAGTCGAACGCCACCTCGGTCCCATCGACGTGTGGATCAACAACGCGATGGTGTCCGTTCTGTCTCCGGTCGC
The DNA here is from genome assembly GCA_040255845.1 of Nitrospiraceae bacterium. Lineage (GTDB taxonomy): Bacteria > Nitrospirota > Nitrospiria > Nitrospirales > Nitrospiraceae > Nitrospira_D. The sequence continues at coordinate 60,478 of JBDZVU010000008.1, forward strand.
CGACATGACGGCGGAGGACTACCGCCGGGTGACCGAGGTCACTTACCTCGGTTACGTCTACGGCACCATGGCCGCGTTGCGCCGCATGCGCCCCCGGGACCGGGGGGTCATCGTGCAGGTCGGCTCCGCCCTGGCCTATCGCGCCATTCCCTTGCAGTCGGCCTACTGCGCAGCAAAACATGCCATCCAGGGCTTCACGGAGTCGTTGCGCTCCGAACTGATCCATGACCGCAGCCACATCCACGTCACGACGGTGCAATTGCCGGCCGTGAACACGCCGCAGTTCTCGTGGATCAAGTGTCGCATGCCGCGCCAACCCCAGCCGGTGCCGCCGATCTATCAGCCGGAGGTGATCGCGCGCGCCGTCTATTGGGCGGCCCATCACCGCCGCCGGGAATTGGCGGTGGGCTATTCCACCGTCCAGGCGATCCTGGGAGACAAGGTCATTCCCGGGCTGCTGGATCGGTATCTGGCGCGGGTGGGCTACGAGGCACAGCAGACGAATGAGCCGATCGAGCCGGATCGTCGGGATAATTTGCACGATCCGTTGCCCGGCGACCACGGGGCGCACGGCCGATTTGACGCAGGCGCCGTTTCGTTCAGTCCTCAGGCCTGGCTCAACCGACACCGTGGCTGGCTCGGAGCCGCCGCCGGCCTGATGCTGGGGCTGGCCGCCCTCCGACGCGCGGGACGCGGGTCAGCATAAACGCGGCGACCAGGAGATCGATCCGCCATGTCAGACCTGCTCGCGGCGCGCTCCCAAATGGCCATGTCCCTTGGATTCCACATCGTCTTCGCCGCGATCGGGATCGCCATGCCGTTGCTCATGGCGGTGGCGGAATGGCGGTGGTTGCGGACGGGAGACGCGCGGTTCCTGACGCTGGCCCAGCGATGGTCGAAAGGAACGGCCATCTTGTTCGCGGTGGGAGCGGTCTCCGGCACGGTGCTCTCGTTTGAGCTGGGGCTGTTGTGGCCTTCCTTCATGGAACGGGCGGGACCGGTGATCGGTCCCCTGTTCGCGCTCGAAGGGTTTGCGTTTTTCACGGAGGCGATTTTCCTGGGCCTCTATCTGTACGGGTGGTCTCGCCTGTCCGCGAAGCAGCATTTCCAAGCCGGGCTCGTGGTCGCGGTCAGCGGCATCTTCTCGGCCGTGTTCGTCGTCACGGCCAACGCCTGGATGAACGCACCGACCGGCTTCGAGCTCGACCAGGGCCGATTGATCCGCGTCGATCCATGGGCGGCGATGGTCCATCCCGTCGCCTGGCATCAGATCGTCCATATGGTGCTCGCCGCCTTTGCTGCGACCGGCTTCTTGGTCGCCGGCATCCACGCCTTCCTCTTGCTGAACGACCCGGGAAGCTTCCTCCACCGCCAAGCTCTGTCGGCCGCATTGATCGTCGGAGCGGTGCCGGCGCTGTTCCAGCTCGTCAGCGGCGACCTCATCGCCAAATCGGTCGCCCACCATCAACCTGCGAAGCTGGCCGCGATGGAAGCCTTGTTTCGGACGCAAGACGGCGCGCCATTCGTGATCGGCGGCCTGCCAGACGAGTCGACGCAGCGCATCCCCTATGGGATTCATATCCCGAACCTGCTGAGCATCTTGTTGCATGGAGACCCCCATGCGACGGTGGTCGGATTGGACGCCGTTCCGCCGGAAGACCGGCCGCCCGTCGCCGTGGTCCACGTGGCGTTCCAGGTGATGGTGGGGTGCGGGCTGATCCTGGCCGGCCTTGCGGTATGGGCCGGGTGGCTGTGGTGGAAAGGCCGGCCGCTCGACGAGAACCGCAGACTGCTGTGGGCGCTCGCACTGGCTTCTCCTCTCGGCTTCATCGCCATCGAGGCCGGCTGGGTGGTCACCGAGGTGGGCCGGCAACCATGGATCGTCGACCACGTGATTCGCACGGCCGACGCCGTGACGCCCATGCCAGGGCTCTGGGTGCCGATGATCACGTTCACGTTGCTGTATTTCGTCCTGGCCGCCGTGGTGGTGTGGGCCATGTGGCGCCACATTGCAGCCAGCGACCGAGGCGCTCCGAGGCTGGCCAAGGAAGTTGCGGTCTGATAGGGCCACGAACGGCCGCTGGGAGGACGACCAGAACGGACCCGGAGACTTGACTCATGTTCTCCCTTGAAGCGGCGCTCGGTGCGATGCTCGTCGGCGCCCTCACCTTCTACCTGCTGTTCGGCGGCGCTGATTTCGGCGCCGGGATGTGGACGTTGTTCCCGGCGGGACGGTTCGCACAAGAGCAGCGCGCGCTCATCGATCGGGCCATCGGGCCGATTTGGGAAGCGAACCATGTGTGGCTGATCATCGCCGTGACGATTCTGTTCACCGCGTTTCCCGCGGCCTTCGCCGTGATCTCGACCAGGCTCCATATCCCCTTGACCCTGATGTTGATCGGCATCGTGCTTCGAGGAACGGCCTTCGCGATCCGGACGCATGACGTGGCGTCGAAGCCGGATGGAGTCTCAGGTGCACCGCCGATCTGGCATCGCGTCTTCGGATGGTCGAGCCTTTTTACACCGGCGATGTTGGGCTTGGTGCTGGGCTCCATTGCCTCGGGTCGTGCGGCGGCGCCCAGCGCATCGTTCACCGAAACGTTCATCAGCCCGTGGCTGGCCCCCTTCCCGGTGACAATCGCATTGCTCACCAGCGCCACCGTCGCCTACTTAGCCGCCGTGTATCTGCTGCTGGAAAGCCGCGATCCCGCTTTCGCCGACCTGTTCCGTCGACGGAGCGCCACCGCCTGGGTCGTAGTGACCATATTGGGAGGTGCTGGCTTATGGGCGGCGCGCGACGGGGCCCCGGAAATCTATCATGGGCTGGTGCAGACCGGACTCGGCCGCGTGGGCGTGGGCGCCACGCTCCTCCTGCATGCTGCGGCCCTGTGGGCGCTTCTCTCCCGGCGCGACGCTTGGGCGCGCGTTCTGGCGGCCGCGGCCGCCGTGGCCATGCTGTGGGGATGGGCCGCCTCACAGTTTCCCTACCTGGTGGAACCCTCGGTCACCATCTATGATGCGGCGCCGCCCGCCACCCTCCGCCTCTTGTTCTTCAGCCTCTGCGGCGGGTCCCTGCTACTGCTTCCACTCCTCTACTTTTTGTATAAGGTGTTCAAGGGGGAAGTAATTGCCCCCCGCGCTCCGGCGGACAAGTTGTCTTGAACTGGACACAATGCCGGGGCTTCCCCTGGGCGCCGAGGGCCCATCGCGAGCTCACGTGCGTACAGACCGCTGAAATTCCGCGGCATCCCAGCTGGCGTCCTGCGGGTGCATCGCTTGCAGGAGAAGTCCTGGGAAGTTAAAGGAGCCGCCATGCAACGCGTGAAGGACATCATGACGCCGCAGGCCGAAGTCGTTTCGCCCGACGCGACCGTGGAGGACGCAGCCGTGACGATGAAAGCCCTGGATATCGGCGTGCTGCCGGTGTGCGACGAAGAAGGGTTGGTCGGCATGTTGACGGACCGGGATCTCGTCGTGCGGGTTCTCGCGGCCCGCCGCGATCCAAAGGCGGTGCGGGTCGGAGAGGTCATGACGCCGAACATCGTCTACTGTTTTGAAGACGACGAAGTCGGCCGCGCAGCCCAGCTGCTGGCGGATCATCAGATCCGCCGTCTTCCGGTCTTGAGTCGGGAGAAGTCGCTGGTCGGCATCGTGTCGCTGGGGGATCTCGCCGTGCACGATCCGAATCAAAAACTGACTGCGGAAACGCTGGAGGACATTTCCCAACCAAGCCAGCCCCGCCGCGCGGCGTAAACCTCAGCTCTCGCTCCAAGGGCCGCCCAGGAGTTACGACGGACGAGCCGCGGTACCGCGACGCGGTGATCATCGGATGGCGCCTCCTGCGAAAGCGGTCCGGGGACTTTCATCTCGAATTCATCCGCGACCAGCCGCAGGAGGCTGCGCCGCGCTCGCCGGCATCGTGGACCGACAGGGGGATTTCCGATGGCACTCCGTCTGGCAGTTCCGAGCCTCGCGCTGGTGCTGTGGCTCGGCAGTGTGACGATCGCACCGCCGGCCGCGGCCGATGATGCGCTGGTGACCGGCACGGTTTCCAAGCTGGATCTCCAGCGTTTGCGAGGCCTCCTGACGACAGACGTCGGCGTACGCGTATTCTTCGACGTGCCGAAGGCGTATCTCTTTGAGAACGTCCAGATCGGCGCCCGAGTCACGCTTCAACTGGATGATGCAGGGCGGGCGATCAAAGTGATGGATACCTCGCTCCCCGACCTGCTGGCCATCCCCCCGGCACCCCATCCGCCGGAGCAGGCCCCGGTCGACGAATCGTCTCAGCGGCCGCGGTAGGGAGCATGCGTGACATCCCAGGGCGACGACCATTCAATGATGGCTTTGAGCGGCAGGTGATCGGACGCCAGAGCCGACAACGGCGTGCGATGGACGAAGAGCCGTTGACGCACCGCCACGGGGCGAATCCAGATGCGGTCCAGCGGCAGCAGCGGCCGGACTGACGGAAAGGTCGGCAGCGCGGGCGTATGCCCGAACATGGCCTTGATCCACCGCAAGGGATGCCCCCAGAGCCACCACTCGTTCAGATCTCCCATTAAAATGCAGTTGGGCCGGACCCGTTCAAGGATCCGGCGCACCTGAACCCGCCGCTCCCAGGGGCGCAACCCCAAGTGGGTGGCGATCAGCTGCACACTGCTGCCGTCGCAAGTCACATTCATGTCGATCGCCCCCCTCGGCTCATACCCCGGGTAGCTCAGATCGACCAAGCTCACCTCGCCGTATTGGCAGCGGGTCAGTACGGCGTTGCCGTGATGGCCCCGCCGTTCGAGCAGCGTCGGGCCCGCCACGACCTTGAGCTTGGACTCCGCGCCAAGCCAACGCGCGAGCTCCAACCCCTGCCCGTCAGGCGAATCCACCTCTTGGAGCGCCACGATGTCGGCATCGAGCTCGTCGATGACGTCACGGATACGTCCGGGATCATAGCGGCCGTCCCATCCCACACAGCGATGAATGTTGTAGGTTGCGACCACCAGCCGCATGGTTACGAACGGCCGGTTCCGCCGCCTCGGGAGGACCGGGGGCCGTCGGGATGCGCCTGAAGCCACCGTTGAAGCACGGCGACCCCGAGCAGGATGAAGGCGGCCAGCACAGCCAACATGGCGATGCTGCCGGGACCGGGGTGTCGGATGGTCTCGTTGATCTGATCGACAAACAACGCGAGGCTGAGCAGGCCCGGCAACTCTCCGATGATGGTGCCGATCAGAAAATCCTTCGTGCGGATCTGCGAGGCTCCCGCCACGGCGTTGATGATGGAAAACGGCGCCAGCGGGAGCACCCGCAAGGTGATCACGGCCAGCACGCCCTTGGACCGCAGCATCGTGTTGATTTGCTTGAGACGGGCCCCCGCCAATCGGTCGACGAGCGAACGCCCGAGCAGACGGCCGATCCCGAAGGTCAGCCACGCGCTGGCCGTCATGCCGATGAACGCGTATAGAAATCCCCACCAGGGTCCAAACGCGAGCACCGTGACGGCGATCAACAGCAGCACGGGCATCACGACGATCCCGCCGACCAGGAATACCCCCAGGGTGACGAGCGCCGCCCAGGGACCCGAGACAAGGTCGTCGAGCGTTCGGGCGAGTTCCGCCACGTTGAGCTGTTCGCGAACCGGCGACCATTGCCAGAAGGCCGCCAACAGGATGAGCGACAACAGCCCCAGTCCTCCCATCACCAACTGGCGGCGCGCCGGCGGCCGGTGGGCTTTCGGAATGAGCTGGGCGTCGTAAGGGCGGCTGGGGTCGATCAATTCGGCGTCAGGGACCACCTCGTCCACGTCGGCGGAGATGCTGCCGCTGAAGATGTCGAGGGACCGGCCGTCCCGCCGCAGCCGTTCGATGGCGCCAATCAGTGAGCCGTCTCTCCGGAACTCCCGCTCCACGGCCTCGGGGGACACGTCGAGATGTTCGGCCAGCAGCCGCGTCCGAAAGCCGCGGATCGCTCGAGCGATCCGGGGATCCCCGCCGGCCTCCACCGCCAGGTCGCACTCCGAATCGAACCCCATCGACCGATTGCTGAGATTCGCGGAGCCCACCCTGGCGATCTCGTCGTCCACGATGCACACCTTGCTGTGCATGCTGATGCACTGGCCGTGAAGCTGAGGGAGACGCGGGTAATACAGATGCAGCCGGTGAAACCGGTCCACCTCCCGCAGCCGCTTCAAGTCTCGTCCGCGCAGCACGTCCATCGTATGCTGCTCCAGCCAGCCGTCGCTGTTGGGGTGGAGAATGACCACGATCTCCGGCCCGTCCCGCTCCTGCAAGCGATCGGCGAGGCAGTCCGCGATCCCTCTCGACGTTAGATATTGCGTCTCGATGTAAATGTGGCGCCGGGCGGCGGCCAGTGAGTCGACATAGAGACTCTCGACCTCCTTCACCGCCGGTTCCCCGTTGTATTCCGGCATCGTCCGCGCGATGGCGACGTCGGCGCCGCGAAGATCCGGCTTCACCGACGCAGGCCACGGGTCCTCCGCGGCCCGCGGGACAGGGGACGCGAGGGCGTAGCCGGTGGCGCGCAGCCAGCGGCTCCCCGCGAGTTCGGCGAGGGCCGAGGCCGCGGCCCCATCCACCATCATCTGTACGTCATGAAAGGGGCGGCACGGAGACCCGTCGGCCAACGTGCGGTCGGGATGCCGCGCTGCATGCCGGGGGGAGTCCCATCGGCACGGCGCGAAATCCAGGCCGCCCACGAACGCGAGGCTCCCGTCGATCACCACGATTTTTTGGTGATGCGACGCGCCCAACGGGTGGACGGCATCCTTCAAAAAGTGAAGTCGGCGGTGAGCCGCGAGCTTGGACGGGAGCCACCACTGCCGCTCCTTCCAATAAATCATGTGAAAATCCCATGTGAGCACATAGATGCGGAGGGTCCGGCGGCGGATCAACAGGGCGTGCAGGAATTCGCCGAGTTCATTTGGCAGGCCGTCAGGCTCCCGGTCGATGAGCAGACGGATGCGGCTGTCGAAATCCCAGCCCACGATCACGATCGTCTCGCGCGCCGACTTGGCCGCCTCACGGAAGGCGTGAAAGTAGGCATCGCCATCGATGAGAAACGCGGCGCGCTCGGCACGGGCCACCCGCCAACAGTTCCGCCTCGGCCGCATGATGGTATGCCCTCGGGACGCCCGGTCGGCTGCGAATGGGCCTCCCGTCGCACCACCCGGGGACAACATGCCGGAAGAGTTCGGGTGCCGCCGGGCGGCCGATCGAGAACCTTGCTGAGGCATGTCGACATTCCTTTGCGATCGGTCGTGATCCGCGGGAGGGATGCAAGCCAAGTGCCTTTACATGCTTTCAGGCGCCTCTCGTCGCACGTCGTCGGCGCGGATGATCTGTCCACCCTAAGACATCCTGTCCGGGAGGTTTCCGGCGCAAGATCCGGAGGAGGCGCGGCACTGGAGCCGGCAGGAATGGCATCCGCGGTTCAGAAAAGGGAAATCGGCCGCCGCTTTGCAGCGCGATAAGAGAACAACCCCATGCCGACCCCTGTGTTCCAGGCGGTCCATGTCTTGCAGAACGTTCAGGGCACACATGGCGGGATTGCACCGCCATCCGCATTCGACGCATCGCGCGGAGAGGAACAGCTCATGGCCAGACACACGGCGAAGCGTGCGAACGCCAAAGCGCCGAAGGAGCCGGATGCCGTGCACATGCTCAAGGCGGATCACAAACAGGTGAAGCAACTGTTCCACCGATTTCGCACCGCTCCGGCCGACGAGCGGCGGCGCATCGCAGGCCAGTTGTTCGCGGAACTGGAAATCCATACGGTGCTGGAAGAGGAGCTGTTCTATCCGGCGCTGCGGCGCGCCGTGACGTCCGGTGACGACAGCGAGGTCGAAGCGAC
>JBDZVU010000055.1:0-21533 GCA_040255845.1 Nitrospiraceae bacterium
TTTAACGCCTTCAGCCGCACATTCAGTGCGATCGGCTTTCCATCTGTCTTGCTCATAAAGACTCCTTGATCTGATCTGAAATGGAACTATTTTTACGCATTCCTAACAAATGGCGGCCGACTGTAATACCGGGCCAAACTCGTGTCAAGGGGCATTTGGCACCTGTAGCTAGGTATTTATTGATGTGTGGATAGGTGATGCTCGGAAGGAAGGACGGCAGGACGGCTTATATTTTATGCGGCAATCACAGGCGAAGAAGGAGTACTGCGAACTGAGGTTTGGGGCTGGCGCCCGAACCGATCTTATCGTTTGTAGTAAATGACTCTCCTCGCTTCCTGAAATGAGTTAATGCGTTCTCTCGTGACCTGTGCACACGAAGATCCCAAATTCGTATCAGGATTTCGCATTCATGCGACCCGTGCGATCTGAATGAAACCTTTTAACACCTACCAATGGCAGCTGCTCTATGCACCTCTCGTCTATTTCTCTAAAGGCGCCATGCGAATGTGGATGGGCGACCGTCCCTGATGTGCCACTTTCAAGGATGCGTGAGACGGTTCGAGACGTCAGCGCCAGAATGGTGCTATTCCCCCTCTTCAGGTACACTCTCCCCGCCTATGCCCCTCTCCCCCTTAATCCGCTTCGGCACTTCGACGTGGACCTACGAAGGCTGGCAAGGCCAGGTGTACAAGCGCCCGTACGCCAAGACGATGTTCGCCCGCCAATGTCTCGGCGAGTATTGCCAGTATCTCTATAACGGCGAGCCGCTCTTTCGGACCGTGGGCAATGATTCGACGTTCTACCGCCCGCCGACCGCCAATCAATTGCGCGGGTATCTGAACCAGATTCCCGAAGACTTCGAGATGTGTTTCAAGGTCTGGGAGGAACTGACCATCCCGACGTTTGCCAAGCAAGCGCGCTATGGCGCCAAGGCGGGGCAGGCGAACCCTCGCTTCTTGGATGCGGCGCTGTTCAAGGAACTCGTCCTCGCGCCCTATCACGACGCGCACTTCACCAAGCACACCGGCCCTTTCCTGTTCGAGTTTCAGCGGCACGGCATGTCGGCGGAAGAATTCACGGCAAAGCTCGATGCCTTCTTTTCAGCGGTGCCGAAAGACTTCGCGTACGCCGTGGAGATCAGGAATGCGGGCCTGCTCGGCCCGCTCTACCGCGACGTGCTCGAGAAGCACGGCGTCGCGCACGTGTACAACCATTGGTCGTACATGCCGCCGCTCGCCGAGCAGCACCGGCGGATGGAGCGGTTCACCGCCCCGTTCGTCGTGCTGCGCCTGCTCACGCCGCTGAAGATGTCGTACGAAGCGGCCAAGAAGCGCGCCGAGCCCTATAACAAAATTGTCGGTGAATTACCGGAGATGCGGCGCGATGCGGTGGCGTTGATTCGGCAGGCTTCGGCGGAGGCGCGTCGCGTGTATGCGCTCGTCAATAATCGCAGCGAAGGCAATGCCCCGCTGACCATTCAAGCGCTGGTCGACACACTCGGACGGTAGCCATTCCCGTTGTGCGCAGGCCAGTGGTCCTGCTCGCGCCATGGCGTCGAGCCCGTGAAGGCCGGACGCTACGCGTGACCGTCGCCGTTTGTGCCCCGCTGCTGCCGACCCACCGCATCCAGCAGCTGCTTCTTGATGGCCTCCATGGTCGCGAGTCCCGCCTCCTGGACCCCTTCGTTGGTGAGCCGCTGGAAATTTTCCCGGATTGCTGCGGTCGGATGCTGCTCCTGCAGCAAGAGCAGCATGGCGTTGAGCTGGATCTGATACAGCGCGAACGTGGTGGCAACGGCGGTCGCGATTTTCTCGTCCATCGTGTCCTCCAAGCCAAAGCCCCACTGTAGCAGGAAGCATCGGACGGAATATACGACGCGCGGGCCGTGCCCCGCTGCTGCTTCACTGAGCCCGCAGCCTCAAGATGAGACGCGTATTGAGGAAAACGTCCACCCGCCGGTAGTGCGGGTTCACTTCGCCATCGGGCCGTCCATCCTTCTTCGCTTCGCTCTCACCGCGCCCTACGATCCTGATTTTCGTGCTCGGAATGGCAAAGCGCGCACCGAGGATGTCTTTGATGGCTTGCAGCACATTCTGCGCTCGCAGCTCGGACAGCACGTTGTTGTACTTCTCTCTTTCCGCCTCCTTCCGTGGGCGGTCGCGTTTGGGATCGGACCGATCGGTATGGCCTTCGATGGTCAGGCTGCTGGTCGAGGACATGAACGCCGGCAGTTCGTTGGCGCACACGATACGGAGGGCTTGCCGGGCCGGCTCGGTGAGCAGCGCGCTGTCGAGGCAAAAATGGACGTCCCCCTGCATGGCATACGCGACGGTGTAATCGGTTTGCTCGGGGTCCGACGCGTAATCGACATCAGGAAAACTCTTGTCGCCGATGTTCCCCCATGCCCCTCCCGGGCCGACACTCACGTCGATGCCCTTCGGCCTGGGCAGCCGTTTTCCCTCCTTTTTGTCGAAGGCCACTTCTTGGCTGACGTCGAAGAGCTGCTTGAAATACACCGCCAACGGAGGCAAATGGCCTCGCCCATAGATGTGGAGGAATCCCGCTTGCGCTGCTCCCTTGACGGGCCCGACCGCCACGCCGGCCTCAGCCTTTGCCATGGAAATCCGGCCGGGAAAGTCCGGCGGCTTCCAATCGAATGAGGTTTCACCCTCTGCCGTCAGACTGTCGCCGAGTTTCAAGGTCATCCCGGATTCCACGGCCAGGAGCCACACGTTGTACCGTTCCGGTTTCGACCACTGGTTGTCGCCTCCGATTTTCTCGACCGTGATCGTCCCCCGCCAATAGTGCACCAGAAAGCCCACGCCCTTGAGCGAGAGTGTCACGCGGTATTTGTGCAGCGCGGTGTTGCGGCCGACCGCGAGGGCGGGATCCGCGGCAAGCCCGAGGTATTTGGGCAGATACGGCAAGTCTCGGCCGTCCCGCGCGATGCGGCTGACCATGAACTGGATCCAATCCAGGTGCGAGCGGGTGTAGCCGAGCCGCCACCGGCTTCGGCTCAAGAGCGCCCGCGCGTAATGCGTGGCCAAGACCAGATCGTGCCGATGAATGCCCCGTCGCGGATCATCGAACACCTTTTGAATATAGGTATCGAACCGGTCTGCGGCGGCGTACCGATAATTCCGCTCCGCGACGGTGTCTCCGCCATCCTGGTCGAAGAAATTTTTCAAGAGCGGATTGATCTTGTCGGGCTGCAGGCTGGCTACGAGGTGCTCGATCTGCGGCTTCGTGAGTGGGAACCATTCGCTGCGCCGTATCAGGTCCGCGGCGCCGAGATGCCGGAGCGCCTGCTCCATCAACGTCGGCGCATCCGACACGGCGGTGAGCGGCGAGGTCTTGCCCATGCCTTCGATGCGGAGCTGATTCCCTGACGGGACGATTTTCCAGAACAGCTTGGGATTCTTTCGGCTGAACAACGTACAGGAGCCGTCTTTTTGCAGGTCGCCGTGCAGAAACCACAGGTCCCGGCCGGCGCGAGCATCGTTGGGGTACAGCACGTTGACCTGAAAGCCCTCGACATGCCGTCCGGCCTGGTTGATCCGGAAGACGAAATGCTCGGCCGGCGCGCCCTGCGTGTATTCATACCGGCCGGTGAGGTCGATCGGCGGTTGATCAGCCTGGGGCTGAGCCTTTTTGACCGCCCGAACCGTGCAGACCACGCCGCCTTGCTGGGCCACCGGCGGAATCGGCCGGGCTAACGCAGGCAGGACGAACGTGTCGCGCAGCTGGATCCATTGCGTCGAATAGAGATCGCCTCCACCTGGGATACGGGTTCCCTTTTTGATCGGACAGTAGCCATGCACCTGCCCGTACTTGGCATAAAACACCATGTCCGTCAGTTTGTTGATATCTCGAAGGCCGTGGTGAACGGCGGCCGCGACAGCGAACTCGAAATCCAACGCATCGAGGGCCTTTCGGGCCGACTCCGGCAGCGTCTTTCGAAACTCATCCCAGCGCTTCCTGCACTCCTTTTGGGCGGCACTCACCTCCCGTTCGCGGTCCTCCACCGCCGCAGGCGGCGATGCCGTCAGGAGCGCCATTTCTTGTTCGAAGCGAATTCGATCGCTCATGTCGTTCCCCGGGGTGCGGTGTTTACGCTTGCTGTTCGATCATGGCGGTCGGCGCGGCGCCGAGATCCACGCCCGTCAGCGTTCGATAGGCCGTTCGATAGCCTTCGATCTTGCCTTCCGCCTGCGTCAGCCAGTTTTCCAGCTCCGCCCCGGGCGCCTTGTCCAGGTGGTCGATGACTTCGAGATCCAAGAGGATATCGCGGCCGTTGTCGGCGCATTGCCGATGAAGATCGTAGCGGTTCATTTCGCCCTGCGTCGGCGGGCGCTTCATGACCAAGAGCTCGTAGGCGGCCGGAATGTATTCGTGCGGGCTGCCGTACGCCGGCGCGATGCCGAGCGTGGTGGTCAACTCCCGAATGACCGACAGGCCGGCAATCGTCCAGAGGATACCGCTGAGGGTGTTGTAATAATTCCGTCCGTAGGCAAACGGCTCGAAGCGCTTCTTCAGGACGTCGACCGTGTCGCTGATGGTAATGAGCGTCGCCACCGACGGCGGCGCCATCGTGGCGGCCGTCCCCCGGATGGCCACCGCCAGCCGCTTGTCGCGGTAGAACTCGAGCGCGTTGTAGATGAACTTGTGAAAGAGGTTCGTAAACGCCGAATTCGTGGCGGTATCCAAGTTCAGTTTCCGGCCGGCGTCCGACGTCCATCCCAGGCACGTCCGATACGCGCTGGCGCGGTCGCGAACGGTCGAGGACATCCCCATTTTGGTCTGCCGCACCATCACCTCCAACACGAGGGCCGTGATATCGTCTCTCACGCTGGCTTCGATGAGCGAGCCATTGGAAATGGGCAAGCGTCCGTTGGAGGCGAACGCATCCAAGATGGCCCCAAGGATCTGAAACACTCCCATTCGCTCGAAGTAGAACAGCCACACCAGATCGCCCAGGAACAGCCGCTTGAGGCGGGGCGGCGTGCTGAAGTCCGTGCGCGGCGACGGGTTGCGGTTGCCGTCCAGGGTGACGCAAGGCGGGCAGACGCAGCAATCTGAGGGCCAGCCACCATGCCGGCCCCTGCTCGGCTCCGCGCTGCGCAGCACCGGTCCATTCCATCCGAGACAATGCCGGAGGGCGGGATCGAGCCCTTCGGGTCCCGCCAAGTCGTCGGCCAGCTGCTTGACGGACCATTGCTGGGTCGCCGGATCGAAGGCGTTGTATTCCCCGAGGATCTGGTGAGGTTGAAAACTGAAGTACTCTTTGAAATATTTCGTCACCTCGTCGTCGACCGTCGTCCTGATGAGCGCCAGCAGGTCATCCGCGCACGGCGGAAAGGCGACCGTCACGCGAGGCTTTTTGTTCAAACGGTCCGTCGTGTCGATCTTGGGCGGCGGCTCCTGCGCCAGGATCATCGTCTGAATGCCCGAGCCGATGCTCCCCGCCGGCCGTTGTGACTCCTGATTCTTCGCGCCCTTCTGCCCCTGTTCAGCCATGATCTTCGCCTCCTTGCGTGTCGTGTGTCATGCGTTCACCAAATGCGCTGTCTGCCCAGCGTCTTCAGCCAACGGCTCATGATGCGGTTGAGCCTGCGCTCGGACACATTGCTCGTGTCCCGGATCATGCGGAAGACGGTCAGCTGCGCCGAAGGAGACAGGCCCGTGAGCTTCAGACAGCCGCTCCTGGCAGTGTCCGCCACCGCCCGAAGCTTCCAGGGAGCGAGCTCGGTCAAGTCGAACAACTCGGGAACCGTTCGTCCCTGGAGCACTCGAAATTTCGTATTGAGCAGCGTGCTGCTCACGATCGGAAGATACGTCCTGGCTTCCCGCAAGGCCGCCTGGGTGGCAGCCGGCGCCAGTTCCAACGGATAGCACGCCTCCCATTCGCGCTCCCACGTGTCCCACTCCCCTCTGCCCCAGACCTGGCGCGCCCAGTCGAAGCACAGCAACACCCGGAGGTACGGCGGGGGATGAGGATCCGAGGGGGAGACACGCAGGACATGCGCAGGCGGGAGCGCGAGGATCTCCCGTGTGGCGGCGGGCTGCGCGAGCCCCGTCGAACAGAACGCCCAAAAGTCGGGGCCGATCTCGGAGCTCCAGCGGGCGAAGCGTTGCTGCACCGCCTCCGGCGCGCCCGCCCGCGCCAGCGCCGCGCGGAGGGCATCCGGTATGGCGGTCTGAAGGCCGGTCCGCTTGAGCGCTTGATGCCCCGCCTCATGATGAATCGACGTGAGGTTGTACTTCTCCTTCAGCCGCGAGTAGGGAATCTGGATCAGCGGCATGGGATTGGGCGTGCCGTCGGGCAATCGCACCTCTTCGCGGATGATCGAGGCGCCGAAACCCCGGTCGCAGTGCACCAACGGAGCCTGGACGTCATCCAACGCCGGGTGGTCTTTCTTCAGCGCGTCCCAGGCGAGCGCGTCGCAACCCGCCAGCAGGGGGCCGAGGACCGGACCGGACCGCTGTGTGAGAACGTCCACGTAGGTATCGAAGAACGTGAAGGCTCGCGAGAGGTCCAACTCGAGCTGGCCTAGGAGCGCGTTGAGGGCCAGCAGGTGCCGGCGCTCCTCGACATGGGGCAGATGGTCATGGGCCGCGCGCTGCCAGCGATCACGCAACCGCGCGACGGCCGCGGACAACTGCGTTTCAAGGACGGCCCACTGGCGCGCCGTGATGTCCCGGCCCGGCGGAAGGTTGACCAACTGGCGCAGCTCGCGCAACGCCTCGATGCGCAACCCGAGCGAGCTGACCCGCCGACGGAGCGAACGTACCTGTCCCAACATGCGCGCCTTAGATCCCTTCGATGACGATCCGGTCCCCCCTTTTGACGCGAATGGTCATGGTGCGCCGCTGGCGCGCCGCTCGGCCTTCGCCCGTCCCTCGGACGGCATGCTGGACTTTCTGCACGGCGGTTTGAAATGCGTTGGAGGCAAGGCGGCTGGCCTCGACCGGGTCGACGGCCGCCTCGTTGATATTCCGCCCCAAGTTGTCGAACGCTTCACGCGCGACCTCGACATAGTTGTCCCACGCTTCTCGATTGCGCTCGGGATAGGGCGATGATTCGAATCCAATGGCTTTCAAGGCAGGAAGCGCCACCGCGCCCGCGGGCGTCGCACCCAGCGCCGTGGTCAATCCCGCCTTCGCGAGCGATCCGAGCGCGCCCTTCAGGTTTCCCCGGGTCAATTGTGTGACGGCTTGCAGTCCCTTGAAGACGGGCGTCTTGCTCGCCAGATGGCCTAACCCTTTCTTGAGCAAGCTTCCGCCGACCTTCTTGAGCCGGCTCTTCCAATTCTTCCAGAAGAAGTCGCGCTCCATCTCGTTGACGATGTTCCGGACCTCTTCGTCCAACTCCGATTCTGATTCGAACTCGCGCTGCGACAACTCGTAGAATCGCTCGGCATAGCTGCCTGGATCGGTCGGCTCGCGCTCCCATTCCGCATCGGTTTCCTCCGTCTCTTCGCCAGGCTGAGCTTCCCAGTCGGCTTCCAGTTCCTGTTCGATCGCGGCGCCTTCATCCCGTTCCATTTCCAGCTCAAACTCTCGTTCGAGTTCCGACATGCCCGTGTCGCTGTAATGAGGCATAGATTCCTTCCTTTCTTTCGAATGACCGTAAGCGCGAAGGCGTTACATATGAAGCGGGAGCAGGACGTGCTCGGGCTTAAAGTGGAATGAATGAATAGGACAAAGGTTCGCGATCGAGTACTGGGAACCTCCCTAGTTCATCGGTCTAAGTGGTTGTCGTTGTGGAGGATTTTTCCTACCCTTGTGAAGCCAAAATCAAACACCACCTAGAGCCGTTCCACCCTGTCTGTTGGAGCTGTAACGGTCATATCCGTCGATGATTGATACGGGCGAGAGCTGGCTTGGAAAGGTTCAAGCACGCGCGGACTCGGATCGCACTGCAGGATGGAGGTGGTGGGAAGAGAACGACGATGCTATCGCGTGACCGTCAAGGCGACCGGTACGCCACGTTACTCTTGATGGGACAGGCTGCTGAGCGCTTTGCGGGCGAGCTCGGCCTCTGCTCCATTGGGGTATTGGTCAAGGACACGATCGAACATCAAGCGGGCCCTCTGATGATCGCCCAGTTTCGAATAGGTCTGGCCGATCTTGAAGGCCGACGCCGCCAGCTTCGGGTTCTGCGGTTTGTAGGAGCTCACCTTATAAAAGGCCTCGAGCGCATCCTGGTAACGGCCGAGCCGGTACTGACATTCCCCGATCCAGTACTGCGCGCTCGCGGCCAGAGGTGAATCGCGGTGTAATTCAATCACCAACCTGAACCCCGCCAATGCCGCCTCATAATCGCCGCGCTTGAACTCTTCCATCACGCGATCATACAAATGCCTCGGCGCGTCCGCCGTTGGCGGCGACGCAGCCGTCGCAATATCCACCATGCACAACATGGCTACGATGAGGCACGCCCAGACCGATGTTGCTCGCATGCTTGCTCCTACCGTGTATTGATGCTGTGTTGATGTCATGCTCAGAGTAAAGGACCCGCAACATGTTTCTCTAGCAAGTGAAATACCGCCGGTGCACCACCGCAAACACCAGCAAAAGGCCGTTGCCATCCCCTCTGCGCGCGTCATTCTTGCCACTCCGAAGTTGCGAAAAGGTCACGGCCCTTGGGAAAAAGCCACATCTTCGTTCCAAGCCATGCCTCGAGTGAGCCCCAAGGAGGTACCCCGAAAGAGGCATGACGGCAGACAGGGTTCGTCTACACTTCCTTCAGCAGGACAGACCATCGGCCGGAAGGAGGCCGCCATGACACCCGAACAGGACGCCCACAAAGAACGACGCGGACGGCGGCTGGGCTTCTCCTGCCGGGTGTTCTTCTTCGGCGAGGACGACTTCGAAGGCGAGGGCACGATGGAAGACCTCTCCACCAACGGGTGCCGGATCTACTCCGTGGAGCAGATCGCCGCCGGCGCGCGGCTCAAGCTGTCGCTCTTTCTTCAGGACCATGAGTGGCCCATGCTGGTGGAAGAAGCGGTCGTGCGGTGGCAACACGGTGAGGAATACGGATTGGAATTCACCAGCATCCGGCTGTCGCAGCGGGAACGACTCCGGGCGCTGGTCATGAAGGGCAACGCTCGCTAAGCCCACTCTCCTTCGTCGCCACTCGGCACGGGATTCCGCCTCAAACTGCCCTGGACGTTTTCCCCTACACGTAGCATGAACACATTGTCCTAGGGTAATCCCTTGTCTATACTACAGCGGCCCTGGAACTATGCTAACTGTCAGACACGTGACATTCCGGGCCTGCGCGAAGGCACGTATTAAACGTAGTGCGTAGATATTTTATTGATGCGAGGACGCTGCATGCCCGACTTATGCCCGGAGGTCCACGAATTCATCCGCTGCTGCGAAGAGCTGCTCGCGAAGCTTGAGCAAGGCGGAAAGCTGACGCCCGATGAACAAGGCGTCATTGAGCTTGCGGCCATTGAAGTGTTAAGCAAAGTCAAGCCGGACCAGCACAAGTCCTAGCGGATCCATCACGCCATCAGCCAACTTACTCCCCTCCCGCGAAGGCAGCGGTAGCCCGCTCAGTACTGCATCACGTCAGCAGCCCACTTCATGCAGGGTCGCAAGGACGTTCTCGAGACGCGTCCGCTCAGTGTCCTTCATATGGTTGAACGCCAGCCCAAAAACCTGGCCGCGCACCCACTGCACCGTCGCGCCGTCTACCATGAGGGGCCACCCTTGGCCCGACGCATAGATCCGCAGCTCGAGCCTGGCGCCAAGCTGCGGAGCCAGACCGCTTTCCACTCGTGCGCCGCCCAACGAAAGATCCAGCACTACCCCCGTGCCCTCCACCTTCGTGGTCCCGGCGAAGGTGGTCCGGAACTGGACCCGGAAGCGGGGCGTCGTCCGTCGGTCTGCCGCCTTGAGGTCATCCACGCATTGACCCGGTACCTTCCCGTCGATGACCCGCCGCCCAAACGCGATGCCTTGATGGTCGGCCTCCGCCTCGCTGGCGTACAGCACGTCGCCGGAAAACTTCTGCGACCTGGTGTCGCTCGAATGCACGGCGGAAATGCTGATCTCCATCGCCCATTTGTTCCATTCCGCCGCGTAACGCGGCGACGACCGGATGTTGAATCCCTGGTACTGAACGGTCTGGCCCATGATGGGGCCATCATACCGAAAGGCGCTCTCCCAAGACTGTCGCGTAGAGGACAGACGCGGTCCACCGTCACTCCCGGTGCACGGCCATCGTAAGCGCCGTCGCGCACTCAACGGTTCGCATCGAGTCAAGCAGCGGCCCTCGCGTCACGCGGCGGGCCGTCGGCGGATTTTGCGGATGGTTTCGAGGAGGTCTTGCAGGCACTTCTCCAGCGTATCGAGTTCCTCCTGCGTCACCCTGCGCTGCTCCAGCGAGTGCACCAACGCCCTGGCGGCAGAGGTAAACACTTGGACTTCCTGATCCATGATCCAGGCATCATGGTCAGGATCGAACATCCCCGCAACTATCTCCTTCCTTAAGTTCCGGCCAATCCATGCGGGGGACTGCCCGGGGCCCTAGCGTAAACGCCGACCAGCTATTGGGGGTTTGCCGGTGGGCGGGCACGCAGAACCGGTTTACCTTTTCACACCCGGAAACGGTCTTGCGGCTTTGGAAGGAGGGCACTGCCATGATATGCGAGCGCTGTGGGGGCACGATCGTGGAACGCAGCCTTGTGCTGGCGTCCGCGCCTGTCGAGCAGAAACGGGTCTCGTGGTCGCATTGTCCCGCGTGCGGGCGCGATGAGTATGGCGCCGCAACGGAAACCGCGCCACCCGATGCGGCAGGAGCGCCCCGCGAATCGCGGGACGGAGCTCAATCTTGCGCGGAGGGGAGATAAACCAGGAGAACAGGCCGCTAGAAGTGAATTTTGTCCGCCGTAGCCAGCCGCCCTTTGGCATCAAAGGTCAGGACGAGCTTGTCCAGCCAATCGGCGCCGCGTGACATGGTCCACGAGCAGGCGGTGCCGCCGTCGTCGAGATCCGCGCAGTTCTCGGGAACTCCCAGTATCTGGATCGTCTCCTCGAGGGAGAAGCGCCCGATTCGAGCTTCCCAATCCGCTCCCGTCAGGGAGGCGCACGCCGCCATCATCAGACAGTATGCCAACATCCCATCCTTCCTTTCCGGACGCGACCCGCTTTCACGAGGACTTGCGCGGTTTCTGCCCGGGTCAGCTGTCCTCAGTGTGCAGCCCGGCCTGATGGCAGATGCGCCGCGCGAGGAGGGACAGCATGGAGGCTTCCCAGGCGGCGCAGCCGCGTCGCGGTCGAACGGACTCGGACATCCAGCAGCTCATCACCTGATCCGGCGGGTGCGCGAACACTTCACGTCCATCTAGCAAAGACGCCGCGGACTGTCGAGTAAACAGTTGGTAAAACTCAGGTGAAGGGAAGATCAATGGCGGAGGGACTAGAGGCGGGCCTGATCGACCGCCGGCACGCGCGCCGGCGGCTTTTCGTTGCGGTTCCCGGCGAGCGGGACGTACAGGTGCACGGATGTCCCTTGGCCCGGAGCGGTGTCGATGCGCAGCGTCGCGCCCAGTTTAGCGGCTCGGTCCCGCATGTTGCGGAGCCCCAGCCGATGGTGGGCAGCGGAGCGCAGATCGAATCCTTGTCCGTCGTCCCGGATGGCCACGTGCAGGTGCTGCTTTCGCAGGCGCACGCATATCCGCACGGCGCTGGCGCAAGCATGCCGCAGACTGTTGCTCAGGGCTTCTTCGGTAATGTAGAAGACCTGCGACGCGTCGTGAGACGATAGAGACTTGATGGCTTTGGAATCGACATGGAGTTCGACCGGCACGCCGCTGGTATCTGACAGGGTCGAGGCCAGTTCCTTCAGAGAGGCATGCAGGTGCCCAGGGGCGAGCCGAGGAAGTTCCATGCGCTCGATGTAACTCCGGACATCCCCGATCACGCTGTTGATGTGCCGGATGGTGGCATCGATTCGGGCGGCTGCTCCCTCAGGATTTCCCTGCACGTCGCGCATCGAGGTTCGCAGGCATAAGCCGACGGCATACAGCCGTTGAATCACATGATCGTGCAGGACCTGCGCCAATTGCGCCCGTTCCTCCAGCACGGCATCGAGCGTGCGGCGCACTTCACGCAACGCGTCCCGGTATTCCCCGCGGGCAATCTCTCGTCGAGCCTCGGTGTGCATCCAATTTCCTGAACAGGCCTTGTTCAAACAAAAAGGCGCCCTCCGCTCCCAAGATGGTTGGGTGGCGGCAGGACGCCTTTGTCCGAATCGGTCCACCGACAACTCCGTTGTTGCCCGCAAACCGGTCCTGTATCTACACGTCCTGTATCCGGCGGTCAAGTGGGATAAAGACGCCCCTGGCTGGGACGGTTCCGTTCCTTCGCTCCCTCGGTGAAACCCTTGCGCCGGTTCTGCGCTCCCTTTACAATTTTTGGTGTCGCCGGTTTACTAACTGTGATGCGCATCACTCTTCTGAGGGAGGAGGACGTTATGGCTTTCTTGCTGTTGATGGTGATTCTTCTGATGCCTGTTGCGGCGCCGGCGCAGGACGCCGCCAAGGCCGGCGCCGTGGTCAAGGGTGATGTGCTCTACTGGGAGGGCGATGAAAT
This sequence comes from Nitrospiraceae bacterium, assembly GCA_040255845.1. Lineage (GTDB taxonomy): Bacteria > Nitrospirota > Nitrospiria > Nitrospirales > Nitrospiraceae > Nitrospira_D. Next base: position 12,610 of record JBDZVU010000055.1, read on the forward strand.
CATCGTGAAGGAAGTGAGCGGCCGGGAAGTGCGGGTGCGCGTCACGCCGGAGACGAAGCTCGAAGGGGTGATCGGCAAGGTCAAAACCGGCGATAAGATCGAGGCCGCCGTGAACTCCGATGGACATGCCGCCTCCATCAAGCTTCAATTGCCTGACAGCGGCTCCGGCATGGGATCCCCGGGGCTTCGCTGAGCCCGCCCCTTTCGGCGTCCTGACCGGAAAACGCAAGCGGCTGCCTCGAGCGAGAGGCGCCGTGCGGTTTTGCGCTGACACTTGCCGGCCCGGTCATCAGTTCCCGCTGTTCTGCTCAGACACCGCACAGGCCTGTGGCCGCTTCGTGCTCATGCCGGCGTCCCCACGTGTCCATTGAGTCGCCCCTTCGCCGTCGACCCTAGGCATCGTCCTAGGAGGGCGACGACCCGCCGAGATCGTATGCTGACAGGGCGTTACACGGAAAGGAGCCGAAGATGGCTTTACGCCTCCCGTTCCTTCTCCTCACCATCTCTCTCCTCTCGGCGTGCGGCGGCCACCGCATCGGCCCCTACGAGATCCTCGGCCCGCGGCCGGCGGAAATCGAGAACCTTCGATCCCAGGCGGAACAGGGCACCGCCGAAGACCAGTACAATCTCGGGATTCGCTACGAAGAAGGGATGGTCGTTCCCAATGACGACCGGGAGGCAGCCGGTTGGTATCGGCGGGCGGCGGCACAAGAGCACCGGGAGGCGCTCTATAAACTCTGCGAATCGGCCGATGCGGGACGGGGCATGCGTCAGGATTATCAGGAAGCCCTGTATTGGTGTCTCAAGGCCGCCGACCAGGGACATGGACGAGCCATGTCCCGCATTGCCGCGCATTACCAACGGGCACAGGGCGTACCACGCGATCTCTTGCAGGCGCACATGTGGTTCAATCTCGCGTCCGCTCATGGCGACCGCGAGGCAGCCAAATGGCGGGACCGGCTGGCCTACGACATGAGCCCCTCACAAGTCGCCCAGGCTCATAAGCTGGCGCGCGAGTGGAGTCCCCGGGTCAGCACGGCGCCCGCCGCGCCGTCGCCATAAGGGCGTAAGCGGCTGCGCGCCGTGGCTTACTTCTCCGCGCCGAACGGGGGGAGATTGATGCCGATGCGCTCCAGCCCCATGATCACCGTCAACGCCGTGGGCGAGTGCTGCACGATTTCCTTCTGGACCTCGATGCGGCGCAGGTCCACGAACTCCGGGGCCGTCAATCCCAGGGACTCCCGATAGGCCCGGTCGGCGATGCCGCGCTGCCGCTCCGCCTTTTCTCGGGCCTCCTCGGCCTTTTGAAACTCCACCATCGTGATTCTCCGCTGTTCCTGCACGATGGTCTGCGTCGTTTGTTCGACCACTCCCTTCGGGGGCAAGATGCTCCCGACCACGACCCGATTGAGCCGCACGGGCAAATTTTGTTTCTCGATCAGCTTGGACTGCACTTCCTTGGCGATGGCATCCTGCAGCTTGGTGCGGGTCGTCGGGTCCGTCGTCAGTTGGAAGAGCGGATACTTCTGCACCTCTTCGCGCACGAAGGTCCGAAACGCCTCTTTCACGTTGTTCTGATACCAGTGCGGCCCATACTTGGCGATCAACTCGGGGGAACGGCCCTCGACCACGTTCGCGATCAGAAACGCGTCGAACGACACCGGCGCGTTCTCAGCCGAGATGATGTCAAAATGCTCGGCGTATTGGATGGGCCGCACGTCCACGTCGATGACCTTCGTCGTCGGCGAGATGGCCACACGTCCGGTCTTGGCCGGCACCGGATTCACTCCCCCGTGGCCGAAGAAAAACGGCTGCTCCACGAGCACCCCCTCGTGTCCCGCCTCGATGGCCACACATCCCATGCTCATGAGCAGCATTCCGAGTCCGAGATACGACGCCACGCGATCGCCTGCACGCCTCATAACACACTCCTCTCATTGAGCCCCGATAAGAGGGCGTTGGGTTGAAGGAATATCCGCTGCTGGACATGGCTCATGCGCACGGCCCCATCACCTTACGAACCGCTCTGAGTGAAGTCAAACCGGCCTGGGCTGCGGATTGGCGGGCTGCAACGAACGATGGCTAGAAGATGCCGGCCTGCTTTTGCAGCCAGCGGACGTAGCGGATGATGTGGTCGACGTCTTCGGGCGTGACGCCGTCGATTTTCGGCATGTTGCCGAACTCCCAGTGATGGGCGCGCACGCCGTTGGCGGCCGCGCGCTGAAAGGCCGCATCCCCGTGGTGGTTCGGCTCGTAAATCTTATGCACAAGCGGCGGACCCTGACTGGTGCCTACTCCCGCTCGGCCGTGACAGACGGCGCAGTTCGCGTTGAATTTCGCTTCGCCCGCCTGCAACTCCGCCGGGACGGCGCCCGGCGCGTTCGTCGCCGGCGCTTCGCCTTCGGTGCAGGCCGGCGCGAGGGCCAGCAGCACGCCGACGAGGAGCCGCAACGGCCAGCCTGAATAACCGACCGTCATGACTCCCGCTTGACCGCAGTCTGGCCGTCGGTGGGCGTTCCAAATTGCTCTTGCAGCATGGCCTGCGTCCGGCGCAACGTCATCCGCCGGTACAGCCGCGCTCCGATCGGCACCAGCACGATGAGCCCGATGGTCAGATACATGAAGAATTCTTCCGGCGACATGCGCTCCTTCCAGTCAATTCAGGTGAGTCTCATCACCCTATCGCATAGCGCACCGGATCTACAACACCGGCCTCCGCGAATCCTTGTCGTCGAATGAGACAGCTGTCACAGCGGCCGCACGCCAGCGAGCCGACCGGATCGTAGCAGCTATGGGTCAATTGAAACGGGACGTCAAGAGACTGCCCGAGGCGGATGATCTCGGCCTTGCTCATGGTGAGTAGAGGCGCCTTCACCGTGATGGTTCGGCCTTCGACTCCGGCCTTCGTGCCGACCCGCAGGGTCGATTCAAAGGCTTCAATGAACTCCGGACGACAATCCGGATAGCCCGAGTAATCCACGACGTTCGCGCCGAAGTAAATGATCGCCGCCCCCAACACCTCCGCATGCGCGGCGGCCAGGGAGAGAAAAATAAGGTTGCGTCCCGGCACATAGGTGACCGGGATTCCAGATCCACGCTCGCCGGACGTCCGATCCTTCGGGACGGCGACGTCGGCAGTCAACGCCGAGCCGCCCACTGCCCGCAAGTCGACGCTCACCACCGCATGCCCGGCCGCGCCCAGCGCCGCGGCAACCTCGCCGGCCCGCTGGATCTCGACGGCGTGCCGCTGCCCATAGTCGATGGTGAGCAGGTAAAGCCGAAAGCCGTCGCGGCGGGCCACCGCCGCCGTCACGGTCGAGTCCAGCCCCCCGCTGGCCAGCACTACCGCAGCCGGTTGTAACTGAGGATCCATGGGTATCGGCTGCCGGAGACGGCCGCGACGCATGACGGCGGGAGCCGGTGACGGATCAAGGGAAGGAGCGCAGCAAACCCATCCTGCGCATCAGCGCCCGTCAGTCCCGGTCTTCTTCCTTCTCGATCTTTTCGAGCAGCTCCGCGCGGGATTGACACTCGACGCAGAGCTTGGCAAACGGCACGGCCTGCAGCCGCTTTTCGCTGATCTCCACGCCGCATTCCGCGCAGATGCCGTAGGTGCCTTCCTGCAACCGAGTCAACGCCTCATCGATGGACTGGCGCCGGCGGTTGCGCATTTCCATGAGTGAAATGCCGAGTTCCCGCTCGAGATCCATGAGGGCCTGGTCGCCGACGTCGCGGGCCGATTCGAGGCGGCGCTGCTGATCCTCCGTCAACGACTGACCGAGGCTACCCTCGATCTCCCTCATGATCTCCTGGCGCTTGCCCAGGAGCATCTTCTGCAACGCTTCTTGACGGCGCTCGCGCGCTTCTCGCTCTTTGGCCGTTTCCTTAGGCCGGAGTGATTCGACAATAACGGCGGCGACGTCGGGTTTCTCTTCGCCGGCCGTTGGGCGGGGTTTTGTTGCGTTCGCAGCTGCGGATTTGGGTTTCGCCACGGGTTTTTTCTTCGTCTGAGCCCTGGTTGCCATAGATGTGTACTCCTTCGATGAGGTCGAGGAGCCGAAAAAAGTTCGGCATCTATAACACGGCCATGTCGACTTTGACAAGGGCTTGTGGTGACGGTGCTGTTAGGCCCTAGGGGTAGATGATGGTGGAATGAACGTCGTACCCGATCAGCTTCTCGCGGCCGTTGAGGCTTTTCAACTCCACGAGAAAGTCCAGGCCGACGATCTCGCCGCCGAGTTGGCGGATGAGATTCACGGTGGCTTCGGCCGTCCCGCCGGTCGCGAGCAGGTCGTCCACGATTAGGACGCGTTCGCCGATTTCTACGGCATCCCGGTGGATTGCGAGCGAATTGGAGCCGTACTCGAGACTGTACTTCACTTCGTAGCAGTCCGCGGGAAGTTTGCCGGGCTTCCGCACCGGCACGAATCCGGCTCCCAACCGCGCCGCCAAGATGCCGCCGAAGATGAATCCGCGGGATTCGATCCCGATGACTTTGGCGATCCCCCGCCCCGCGTAGCGAGCGGTCAACTCCTCGGCGAGCGCGGACAGCGCTGCGGTATTTTTCAGCAGAGTGGTGATGTCGTAGAAGAGGATCCCGGGCTTCGGAAAGTCCGGCACTTCGCGGATGAGCGCTTTGTAGTTGTGGGCCGTCACGGACTAGAGCAGGTCTGCCTGTGTCATCGTCTTCCGCTCGATGGTGTGACGAAGCCGGACCAACGCCGCCATTTCAATCTGCCGCACCCGCTCGCGAGTCAACCCCATTTCGCGGCCGATTTCCTCCAGCGTCTTGGCTTCGTCTCCGTCGAGGCCAAACCGCGACACAATAACAGTTTGCTCTTTCTCAGGCAACTCCTTGATCCACGCCATCAGCTCGGTCCGTCGGCGCACCCCGTCGGCGCTCTCGTCGGGAAGCAGGCAGGCGGGATCTTCGATGACGTCCCGCAGATAGGTGTCCGTCCGGTCGTTGATCGGACTGTCGAGGGAACAGGTGGTCCGGACCAATTGCTTGAGATCCAGCACCTCCTCCTCGGAGGTTTTCATCTTCGCGGCGACTTCACTGGCCAAGGGCTCGCGGCCCAGCTCCTGGACGAGCTGCTCCACCTTGCCCAAATAGCGGTTCAACCGCTCCACGACGTGGACCGGAAGCCGGACGAGCTTCCCTTGGTTGATGATCGCGCGCTCGATGTATTGGCGAATCCACCAGGAGGCGTAGGTGCTGAAGCGGAACCCGCGCTTGTAGTTGAACTTTTCGACGGCTTTGATCAGGCCGAGATTGCCTTCTTCGACGATGTCCGAAAACGGGAACCCGCGGTTCATGTAGCGCTTGCCGATGCTGATCACCAGCCGGAGGTTCGACTCGATCATCTGCTGGCGCGCCTGCTCGTCGCCGGCCATCACGCGCTTGCCCAGTTGCTGCTCCTGCTTGAACGTCAGGAGCGTCGAGCGGCGGACTTCGCGGAGATAACTCTTGAGGGTATCGAGGCCCTCGGATCGAGCGGACTCCCTTTCTCCGTCCTCGGCCGACAGATCGTGCTCGGCCGGTTCGGTCTCTTCGACGATCTGTCTCCGTGGCACCCCCATATCGCCTTCTCCGCTCTCCGTCTATATTCCGCGCTCTATCCCGCGCGTTAATACCAAATGCTGAAGTCCGCACATCGCCTGGTCGGCGGCTTCCACTCCGTCTGGATGTCGGCGACGCGCGCGGCGGGAGGGCCGGCTTTCAGCTGAACGAGCAGTTCCCTGATCGCCGATTGTCGTCCTTCCACGTCCAGTTCGACCCGCCCGTCGTCAAGATTTCGGACGCCCCCCGTGAGTCCTTGAGTCGCTGCGACACGGTACGCGAAGGCGCGGTACCCCACGCCCTGCACGCGACCGCTCACGAGAATATGGGCCCGCACGAGGGGGTCAGCTGCCGAGTCCGTCATCGGAATTACGTTCGTGCACCGCTGACGTTCGTGTCAACGGGATACTCTCATACCTCTCCGGAGGCGTCACGCGTTTTGCAATTCCCCGCCGCGTGGAGAGCCGTTCCCGAACGCCGCAGGTACAAGAGCTTGATCGATTGGAATGCGGTGTCTGCGGACAGGAAAATCGAGCCACCGCGGAAGGCGGAGTGTGCGTCACACACAGGACGTCAGGTGAACTCGCGCACGCCGGCTCAACATGGTCGGGGCGAGAGGATTTGAACCTCCGACCCCTGCGTCCCGAACGCAGTGCGCTACCGGGCTGCGCTACGCCCCGACAAAGGCCGACCGGGAAAAAGGAGAGTGGGATTGTCTTACAGGAGAGGGGTAAAACGCAACCCGTGCGCTTCCGCCACGCCCTGGCACGTCACCAGTCCATCCTTCAGATTCACGCCTTTCGCCAACCCGGGATCGGACCGAATCGCGCCGTCCACACCGTCCGAAGCGAGGCGCACTATATAAGGGAGGGTGGCGTTGGTCAAGGCGAAAGTCGACGTGCGGGGTACGATCCCCGGCATATTCGCGACACCGTAATGGATCACGCCGTCGACCGTGTACACCGGATCGGAATGCGTCGTGGGCCGGGTCGTTTCGAAACAGCCGCCTTGGTCCACCGAGACGTCGACCACCACCGCGCCCGGCTTCATCTTCGCCACCACGGAGCGGGAAACCAATTTCGGAGCTTTGGCTCCGGGAACCAGCACCGCGCCGATGACCAAGTCGGCCTCGCAGACCTCCTGCTCGATGACCGCCGGACCAGGCGCCCGGGTGACGATCCGGCCTCCGTACAGATCATCGAGATAGCGCAGACGGTCGATGTCCAAGTTGATGACGGTCACCTGGGCCCCCAATCCGACCGCGATGCGGGTGGCGGCACTGCCGACGACGCCGGCGCCCAACACCACGACTTTGCCTGACGCCACGCCCGGCACGCCGGCGAGCAGCACCCCGCGGCCTCCGTGGACTTTTTCCAGATACTGCGCCCCCACCTGCACGGACATCCGGCCGGCGATTTCGCTCATGGGCCGCAGCATCGGCAGACTCCCATCCTTCGCCACGGTGGTTTCATACGCGATGGCCACGATGCGGCGGTCCAACAACGCCTTGGTGAGTTCCGCCGAACTGGCCAGATGCAGATACGTGAAGAGGATCTGGCCCGGCCGGAACAGAGGACATTCCGAGAGGAGCGGCTCCTTGACCTTGACGATCAGGTCGGACTCGGCGAACACCTCTTCCTTGCCCGAGACGATCCGCGCGCCCGCGCGGCGGTATTCATCGTCGGCAAACCCGCTGCCGGCGCCGGCCGACGGCTCGATCAAGACGGTATGGCCCGCATGACACAGCGTAGCGGCGCCGTCGGGCGTGAGACTGACACGATACTCCTGGTCCTTCACTTCCTTCGGAATTCCGATGACCATGGTTCCATTATATAGCGCCACGCGCGCGGCCGGAAGCGCGTGCCGGCTGCGGTGGACACTCCAAAGAATGCTGGTATAAGATAACGTCCTTTCGTTCCAGGTTCAGTGAGGAGGAGCGCCGGTCATGGAGGTGTCGAGCGGTTCGTGCAATGCGTGCGGGGCCGTCGGAACCGCACTCATGAAATTTTCTTTGGGTAAGGATTTCTTCGGCCGCGCGTACGACCGGCTGTCTCCCTCGTCGGATCAAAGCCCGAAATGGTACTGCGAAGCCTGCTCGATGCAAAAGAATCTGCAGCGGGACTTCCGGGACATCCGGACCGAATACGACAAACTCGCGGCCGGGCAGAGCTCGGAATTGGCGAAGGCCGATGAATTTCGGCGCGCGTCCTTACGTCTACGCGAGATCAGCGCGCTGGTGGCTTCCGCAGAGAAGCCGTCGCCCTTCCTCTCCGCCGCGGACGTCACTCGGCTCATCGAACGCATGCATACGGCCACCATGCCGGCGTAGTCGGGCACATGTCGGGATTCCAACGCCATATATTCGTCTGCACCAACCAGCGCAGCGCCGATGACCCGCGCGGGAGTTGCGCCAAGCTGGGCTCCGAGCGTTTGCATGCCCATTTCAAGCAGGAAGCCAAACGGCTCAACTTGAAAGGCGTCGTGCGCGCCAACAAGGCGGGCTGCCTGGACCATTGCGCCCTGGGCCCCAGCGTGGTCGTGTATCCCGAGGGAGTGTGGTACCGCGTGCATTCGGAAGCTGACGCCACTGAAATTATGGAGCGGCACGTGCTCAAAGGCGAAGTGGTCACGCGGCTCCTCATGCCCGATCATCCCGCTCCTTCATCCTTGCCTCCTTTAAAGCCGTAAGCGACGTCGATGGCGGCAGAAGACAAATGGAAGGCCAACTCAGCCAAGGTGGCCTTCACGAAACGGTTCCCCGGCTTGACCCTCGAGTGGAACCGCTGCGAAGGCAAGACCATCCAAGCCGTCGTGCCGCTCACCGGCAAGGAAGGCGGGGCGGTGCTGGTCTTCGCGGACGGCAGCTACACGATCGCGTCCTCCGTGAATCCCGAAGCGTGGGAGCTTGGGCAGGCGCTTATCGACGCGCGCCGGTATCTGGAGCCCCTTCACCAGGACGCCTACCGCGAGTTCGATCGCTTGATGCAGGAGGACCGCGAAGCGTTGAAATCGGCGCGGCTGGAAAAAATTATCGGCGCAATTGAGAACAACGTCGAGCACATCCCCGAGTTGAAGGACCGGCTGAAGCAGCTCGTGAAGGAGTGGACGTGAGCAGTCTCCCGAAGAAAAATATGTTCGAGATCTTCTCGCAAGGTCTCTTTGAAGGAGTCAAACCGATGATGATCGTGCGTGACCACCTGGTGCGCCATCCCGACCGGTGCACCCACCAAGCCATTTGCGTCCCGATTTGCCCGACAGGCGCGTGGCTGTCGACCCCTCCGTACAAATTCGGTCCGTCGCGGTGCCTGGCAAGCTGCCGGCTGTGCCTGGACGCCTGTCCCTCTCAGGCCATCTTCGCCGT
>JBDZVU010000056.1:0-7746 GCA_040255845.1 Nitrospiraceae bacterium
GACGGTAAAGGTGACGTATTTATGGATGGGGTCGGCGATGAGCGCCGAGCCGTCATAGGGGGCGTTGGTGCCGTGGACCGGACCCATGCCGACGATCTTAGCCCAGCTCGTCGGAAGGCGGCAACGGCTCTCCCGACCGGGGCTGGCGGCGATGTTTGGCGAGGAAATAGTAGGCCGCAGGATAGCTGAGCACGGCGCCGGCGACGCTCAGGACGACTCCGCCTAACGCGAAGGGAACCGCATAGGGAAGTATTTGCTGATACAGCGCCGTCAGGCTCAGGTCGTGCCAGTCGAAGACCGGCGCGTCGGCGCGTCCCATGATCAACGCGCCCGTCCAATAGGTGGCGCCCAAGATGGGGACGAGGGTCCATGGATTATTGATGAAGGCGCCGGCCATCAACGCCACAAAGTTGAGCTCGAAGAGCCAGGTCGCCAGCACCACCATGGCGGTGTGGAAACCATAGGCGGGGCAGAAGGCGATGAAGACGCCCAGCGCAAACGCCAAGGCCGTACGCTGCGGCGTTTCCTGCAGGTGCAGGACTTGCCGAACGAGCGAGCGGAGGCTGCGGCCTGTGGTGTGGGCCATCATCAGCGGAAGTGCTCGTAACTCGTCATCCGAAGCGGTCGGATGTTCCCATCCGGGCCGTGCAGGCGCAGACCAATTCTTGCCGGACCCACCGTTCCGATCCGTGTCACGCGGACGCGTCGGTGGCCTGCCTCCCGTTCCAACCGCCGCAGCTTGTCGGGCGGGACCGTGAACAGCAACTCATAATCCTCACCGCCGGCCAACGCCAAGCCGGCCGGATCTTGCCGTGTCGCCGCGGCAAAGGCACGGAGAGCCGGCGAGAGCGGAATGAGGTCCGCTTCAATGTCCGCCCCGACCCCGCTCTCCTCGCACAAGTGGCGAAGGTCGCCGGACAGGCCGTCGGAAAGATCAATCGCAGCGGTCGCCAGGCGCGCCTGATTCAGCCATGCGCCCTCTGCCACGCGAGCGGATGGGTGGAGGTGCCGGTCGACCAGAAACCGTCGCTGCGCGCTGGTCAAGCGCTGCGTCAATCGGCCCTTCGTCGATTGAAGCAGGAGGAAGCCGGCGTGGGAGTCGCCCAGTGTGCCGGTCACGAAGATGCCGTCGCCGGGGCGGGCGCCTTTGCGGAAGAGTGCGCGCCTCCGCGAGCTTTCACCGATGAGCGTCAGGCTCAAGAACAGGCATGCGCGCGACGCGGACGTGTCTCCGCCGATGAGACGGACGCTGTACCGCCGGCAGGCTTTCATCACCCCTCCATACAAGGCCTGGAGCTCGGTCCAGCTCCTGGACCGTGGAACCGCCAGCGAGGTGAGGAGAAACCGCGGCGTCGCACCCATTGCGGCCAAGTCGCTGAGGTTGGCGATGGCGGCCCGGTAGCCGACGGATGCGCACGCCGCGGTGCGGAGATCGAAGTGGACGCCTTCCACGAGCAGATCGGTGGTGAGATGCCACCAGGCGTCGGCGGACGGGGAGACCACGGCGGCATCGTCGCCGATGCCGCGAATAACCGCCGGGTCGCGCGAAGGGAAGCGATGTTGGAGGCTCTGGATGAACGGAAATTCCTGCAGCCGCTGACCGGCCTTCCGTACGGCCACCGGACGCCTCCTAGGGAAGCTGTGGCGGCGCGGAGGACCGGGCACGTGTCGCATGCGATTCGGCAGGGCGCCGGTTGGCGCGCGAAGGGGGCAATGGTCGCCGCCGTGGGATGCTGCGCGAGGTCCGCCGTGTAATCTTCGGTTTGCGTTTGGGAGGGCGGCCCAAGGCCACCTTGATCACATCGTCCATCGTATCGGCAAAGCAGAGTTGGATGCCCTTGAGCAGATGTTTCGGAATCTCCTCGAGATCCTTCTTGTTACGCCGAGGCAAGATGACCGTGGAGAGCTTGGCACGCTTCGCCGCCAAAATCTTTTCCTTCAGGCCTCCGATGGGCAGGACGCGGCCCCGGAGCGTGATCTCACCGGTCATGGCCAGGTCCCGTCTCGCGGGGATGCCGGACAAGGCCGAGGCGATGGCGGTGGCCATCGTAATGCCGGCCGAGGGGCCGTCCTTCGGAATAGCCCCGGCCGGGACGTGAATGTGCAGGTCCTGCTTGCTGAAGCTGTCTGGGTTGATGTGCAGGGTCTTCTCTCGCGACCGCACGTAGCTTAAAGCCGCCTGCGCCGACTCCTTCATCACGTCGCCGAGGTGTCCGGTCAGCGTCAGCTGGCCTTTGCCTTTCATGACGGTGGCTTCGATGTACAGGACGTCACCGCCGGATTCCGTCCACGCCAACCCCGTCGCGACGCCGACTTCGTCCTTTTCCAGTTCCGATTCGGGCAGATATTTCGGGACGCCAAGGTATTTGTGCAGATTGCCAGGATTGACCGGGAAACCCTGCCCCTTCCCTTCGGCGACCTTCTTGGCGACCTTCCTCATGACGTTGGCAATTTCGCGCTCGAGATTCCGGACGCCCGCCTCCCGCGTGTAGTTCGAGATGATCATCCGGATCGCAGATTCCGCCACGCGGACGTGCCGGTTCGTGATACCGTGCTCCTCCAGTTGACGAGGAATCAGATACTTTTGGGCGATACCGAGCTTCTCCTCTTCGGTGTAGCCCGGGATCTCGATGATTTCCATGCGGTCGCGGAGGGCCGGGAGGATCGGGTCCATCAAATTCGCCGTCGTGATGAACATGACTTCCGTCAGGTCGAACGGCACGCCCAGGTAGTGGTCGGTGAACGCATTGTTCTGCTCGGGGTCCAGCACCTCCAGGAGCGCGGCGGAGGGATCCCCGCGAAAATCCATTCCCACCTTGTCCACCTCGTCCAGCATGAACACCGGATTGCTGGTGCCCGCCTGCTTCATGCCCTGGATGATGCGGCCCGGCAAGGCCCCGACGTAGGTCCGGCGATGGCCGCGAATTTCCGCTTCGTCCCGCACCCCGCCGAGGCTGATCCGGACGAATTCCCGGCCCAGCGCCCGGGCGATGGATTTGCCCAGCGAGGTCTTGCCGACGCCCGGGGGACCGACGAAACAGAGAATCGGACCTTTCATCTTCTCTTTGAGCTTGCGGACCGCGAGGTATTCTAGAATTCGTTCTTTGACCTTCTCCAGATCGTAGTGATCCTCGTTGAGGACCTTGGCGGCCGCTTTCAAATCGAGATTGTCCTTTGATTTCTTGGACCAGGGCAGCTCCACCATCCATTCCAGGTACGTGCGGACGGTGGCCGATTCCGCGGTGTCCGGATGCATCTTTTCGAGGCGCTTCAGCTGCTTTTCCGTTTCCTTCAGCACCTTCTCCGGCATTTTGGCGTCTTTGATGCGCTTGCGAAATTCGGTCACTTCCTCCGCGCGTTCGTCCAGTTCGCCGAGTTCTTTCTGGATGGCTTTGAGCTGCTCGCGCAGGAAGTACTCGCGCTGGGTCTTGTCCATTTCACCCTTGGCCTGCGCCTGGATCTTCTGCTGCATCGAGAGGACTTCGATTTCCTTCCCGAGAATGTCGCTGACCTGCCGCAGGCGCTGGATTGGGTCGGTGATTTCCAGCACGCCTTGGGTGACGTCGACTTTCAGGCCCAGATTCGAGGCGACCATGTCGGCCAGCCGGCCCGGTTCCTCCAGGTTTTCGATGACGACCATGACGTCCGGAATCATTACCTTGCCGAGGCTGACGATCCGCTCGATTTGCTCCTTGACGGTCCGCATGACCGCTTCGGATTCGAGGGTGGTCACGGAGGACTTGGTATCGGGCATCTTCTCGATGCGGACGGAGTAGTACGGCTCAGTCTGGATGTAATTGGTGATTTTGGCCTTGGCGATGCCCTGGACGAGAATCTTGATGCGCTCGTCCGGCAGCTTGAGCATCCGCATCACGATGCCGACGGTGCCGATCCGGTGGATGTCGTCGGGCGTGGGATTCTCGACGTCGAGCGCCTTTTGCGTCGCGAGAAAGATCATCCGGTTGCCGGCCAAGGCCGCTTCGATCGCCTTGATGGACATCTCGCGTCCCACGAACAGGGGCAAGACCATATAGGGAAAGACGACGATATCGCGCACCGGCAGCATCGGAAGCTGGTCGGGAATTTCCACGTTCTGCGGCGGCTGGACGTTTTGTTCGTTGGGATCGGTCATCGTGCTGTCACACTCTCCGGTTCGTAACGGGCGATCACAGGGGGATCACGCGCTTGCTCCGAATGGCGCCGGTTATCCCCGGCGCCCGGCGGACGTCGCGCGCATCTTGTTGGACAGGTATTCGCTGAAGTCGGGCCCCAGCGCGGGGTTCTTGAGCGCAAACTCGACCGTCGCGATCAGAAAGCCGAGCTTGTCACCGGCATCATGGCGTTGGCCGTCGATCTCGTGGGCGAACATGGGAGCCCTTCTCGCCAGTTCGCGCAGTGCGTCGGTCAGCTGAATTTCCCCGTTCTTGCCAGGGGACGTCTTCCGAAGAATGGCGAAAATCTCCGGCGGCAGCACGTAGCGTCCGATGACCGCAAGGTTCGACGGCGCTTCGGCCGGAGAAGGTTTTTCCACCAGATCCTGCACGCGGTGTAGCCCGCGGCTCACGCGCTTGGGCGTCACGATACCGTAGCGGCTGACGTCCATCTTCGGAACTTCCTGCACGCCCAGGACCGCGCCGTGGCGCTTCTTATAGACATGAATGAGTTGGGCCAAGGCCGGCACCCGCGCATCGATGATTTCGTCGCCCAGGATGACGGCAAAGGGTTCATCGCCGATCAAGTGCTGCGCGCACAGCACCGCGTGCCCCAGCCCCAGCGCTTCGGATTGACGAACGTAACAGAAATTGGCCAGGCTGGAGATGTGCCGGATTTGATTGAGCATCTGGCTCTTGCCGGTGCCCTTGAGGTTCTCTTCCAGCTCCACGGAGCGGTCGAAGTGGTCCTCGATGGCCCGCTTGCCGCGGCCCGTAATGATGATGATGTCTTCGATGCCGCTGGCGACGGCTTCTTCAACCGTATATTGGATGAGCGGCTTGTCGACCAGCGGAAGCATTTCTTTCGGTGACGCTTTCGTGGCGGGAAGGAACCGGGTGCCGAGGCCGGCGGCGGGGATAACGGCCTTTCTCACGGCGAGTTTCGACATGAACCGATACTATGTGATGGGTAGGGTGAAGTCAAGGAATGAGGAGGCTTGCGAGGCGACCTGCGCGCGTGTCTCCGTGTCGATCGCTCCTTTACAAGAGGGCAGGGGGTCCATATAATCCGGGAGTTTTTTTGCGGCGCTGTGAACCTGTTGTAAGGACGAGGGTGCGGAGACTCCCGCCTGACGAAGAGCCGGCTCTCCACCTCTCTGCTGAAGCGGTCGGGCGAAGGCATCGGGGCCTGGCCTTCGTCGTTCAGGTCACCGGGAATCATTGTGGCGACACCGTTCTTATCCTCATCTTGGAGTGGGAACCCACGTCGGTGACCACCCCGTTTCTTCACGCATCCCGGTGGGCCGGTGTCCTCGTTGTCGCGACCATCCTCGTGGTGTGGATCGGGGGTGTTGAGGCGCAGACTGCCGGTTCCACCGTCAAGTCCATCGACATCCGAGGCAACAAGCGGATTGAATTACCTGCCATTGCCGGGCGGTTGACCCTCAAAGTGGGCGATCCCTATACGCCGGAAACCGTGCGGGGCCAAGTGAAGATTCTCTATGACACGGGATTCTTTGAAGACGTGCAGGTCGAAACGGAAGCGGTGCCCGGCGGCACGGCGGTCGTCTTCGTGGTGCGGGAAAAGCCGTTCATCACCGAAATCGTCTACGACGGGAACGAGCAGCTGAGCGACGACAAGCTGAAAGAAAAAACGACGATCAAGAGCCAGGCCTTCTTGGATCAACAGCAGGCCAAGGAGAGCGCAGAAAAGATCCGGCTGGCCTATCAAGAGGACGGCTACTTCAACGCCCAGGTCATTCCGGTGGTGCAGACGCTCGATGAGGACCGCAAGCGGTTGACCTTTTTCATCAAGGAAGGGGAAAAGGCCCGCATCAAAACCGTGGTCTTCGACGGATTGCGGGCCGCCACCAAGGATGAAATGTTCAAGGTCACGGCGACCCGCGAGTGGGTACCCTGGTACGGGTTGCTGACCCAGCTCAAGCTACCCTCGTTCCTGTCGGATGCCGGCATCCTGAAGCGGGAGGAGCTGGCCAACGACGTGGAGCGGGTCCGCGAGATCCTGCTGAATAAAGGCTACCTCAATGCGCAGGTCAGCCTGCCCAGCGTCGAACTGACCGAGGATAAGAAGTGGTTTATCGTCACCTTCAACATCTCCGAAGGCGAGCCGTTTACGGTCTCCGAAGTCGGGTTCCGGGGCTATACGGTCTTCGAGGAGTCCGAGCTGCGGCAGGGACTCAAGATCCAGGACGGGGAGATTTTCCAGCGCGCGAAGATCCGTGACGAGATTTCCCGTATCACGGACATGTACGGCAGCCGCGGGTACGCTTTTGCCGAAGTGATCCCGAACGTGAATCCCAATAACGAAGAGCGCACCGCCAGCATCATCTTGAACATCAGGGAAGGCGAGATGATGCGGATCCGGCAGATCAACATCACGGGCAACGACAAGACCCGGGACAACGTGATCCGCCGGGAACTGCGGGTGGACGAGCAGGACGTGATCGACACGCCCTCGCTCAAGCGAAGTTTTCAGCGGTTGAACAACCTGAACTTCTTTGAAACCGTCGAAATCCTCCCGGAGCAGGTCGAACCTGATAAGGTCGACCTCAACGTGCGGGTGAAGGAGAAGCCGACCGGACAGTTCAGCGTCGGCGGAGGATTCAGCACTCTCGACAAATTGGTCGCCATCGCGGACATCACGGAAGGAAACCTCGGTGGGTACGGCTATCTGGGCCGCATCCGGGGCCAGCTCGGTCAGCAGCGCAGCCTGGGTCTCATCACCTTCCGGAATCCCTACTTGAACGACTCCCTCACCTCGCTGCAGTTGGACGTGTACCGCAGCATCACCAATTATATTTCGTACTTTGAAACCAAATCGGGCGCCAGCGTCACGTTCGGCCGCTGGCTGTCTGAATATGTCACGGGAAGCTTTAGCTTGTTCGCCGAACAGTTGAACTTCTCTGATCCGGCACCGGGCATCTGCCCGGACGAGATTCCCTTGGTCTGTCTCCAGTTGGGCAACCAGACTACGACCGGCTTCCGGACGACGTTGTTTCGCGATACCCGGGATTATTTCCTGGATCCCCGCAGCGGCTGGCGGGTCGGCGGCGGCTTTGACCTCGGCACCCCGGCGTTGGGGGGTACCAACGATTTCTACAAATATTATTTCGACGTGATTAAATATACACCGCTGCCGTTCGATACGCGGTTTTCGGTTCGGGCACGGTACGGCGCAGTGGAAGCGGCGGCCGGGAAGCAGATCCCGCTGACTGAACGATTCTTCGTCGGCGGCATCAATACGATGCGCGGCTTCGTGTTCGGCCGCGCGGGTCCCGTCGTTCCTGGATCATATTCGGCGTTGGGTGCGGCCAAGGAGCTGATCTTCAACAATGACTTTATCTTTACGATTTCTTCCGACGCCAAGCTGAACGGGGTGATCTTCTTCGACTACGGCAAGGGCTTCGACGACAATGAGTCGGTGTCCCTCAACCTGCGTCCGGCGGCCGGCTTGGAAGCGCGGTGGATTTCTCCCTTTGGTCCCCTGCGCGTGGCGTACGGCATCAACCTGGCCCCGCGGGAGGGGGAGCGGGTCGGCGTGTTCGAGTTTACGATCGGATCGCTTTTCTGATGG
>JBDZVU010000056.1:7846-19667 GCA_040255845.1 Nitrospiraceae bacterium
GCATTTTGAACGAGTCCAACGCCGGGAAGAAGGCGAAAGACAATCTCGCGTCCTTCCAAAAAAACCGCCAGGCCTTGATCGAGTTGGACGAGCGGGAGCTGCGGCGGATGGAGGAAGATTTCATCAAACAGGCCACCGTGCTGAGTCCCACGGCCAAGCGTGAGCGCGAAGAGCAGTTTCGCCGGCGGATGCAGGAGTATCAGCAGAAGGTCGCGGAGCTCAACCGCGAGGTCCAGGAGAAGCAGAAAGACGTGCTGGAAAGCTTCCGGGAAAAACTGGAACTGGTCACCAGCAAGGTGGCCAAGCGGCTGGGCCTTCACATCGTGGTGGACAAGAGCAAGGGGGGGGCGACGCTCTACCATGAGGAGGGTCTCGATATTTCGGACGCCGTCATCGACGAGTTCAACAAGGAGTATCCATGAACTGCGGAGGAGTTATGAGACGAACAGGTGAGATCGCGCTGATCGCGGCGCTGCTGACGGCGGCTCTCGGCACGGTTTCTGCCCCAGCTGCGGACCCGGTCAAGGTCGGGGTCATGGACCAGCAGCTCGTCATGGAGCGATCCAAGGCCGGCAAGCGCGCGCTGGAGGAACTGAAGAGTTATTCGGCCACGCGTCAGAAGATCATCAACGCCGATGATCAGGAGCTGAAGGAGCTCGAGCAGCAGCTCCAGAACCCGAATGCCAAACTCAGCGAGCAGGCCAAACAAGAGAAACAGGAGCAGTTCCGGACGAAACTGGAGGCCTATCAGCGCCGGCTGGCGGAATTCAATCGTGAGGTGCAACAGAAGCAGCGCGAGATGATCGCCGAATATTCCAAGAAGATCGCCGCCGCTGCTCAGGCGGTAGCGCAGAAGGACGGCTATCTGGCGATCTTGGACAAGGGCAGCGATGCGATCATCCGCGTGGTCATCTATCACCAGCCGGCGCTGGACGTCACCGATGCCGTGACCAAGGAGTTCGATCGCCAGAACAAATAGGAAGCGCGGTGTGTTGGGATCGTTGGGGGTGCTCGGAGCGTCTCGTCGATGGCGAGGTGGTCGTCGATCCCAGCATGGAAGCCGACAAGCGACGCAGAGGTCTTACCCAGTTTGCGAGGAGGCGCGCAGATGTCAGGGATGGATCAGGCAGAAATTCAAGCGTTACTTCCCCACCGGTATCCGTTTCTCTTGGTGGACCGGATCAAGGAATTGGATCCGGACCGTCGCATCGTCGGCATCAAGAACGTCACGGTGAACGAGCCGTTTTTTCAAGGCCATTTCCCGGGCCGGCCCGTGATGCCGGGAGTGCTGATCATCGAAACCATGGCGCAGATCGGGGGGGTCTTGGCATTCAAGTCCCTTGCGCCGACCGGCCGTCCGGTGGTGTACATGACCGGCATCGATGGCGCCAAGTTCCGCCGGCCGGTCGTGCCGGGGGATCAGTTGCGCGTCGAGGTCGACGTGCTGAAGAAGCGGCCGCCCTTCTGGAAGATGCAGGCCAAGGCGTTCGTGGGAGACGAATTGGTATGTGAAGCCGAAGTCACGGCGATGGTGACGGAGGAAAAGGCGTGAGACGGGCCGAAGCCGGGTCCGTTACGGTCCATCCACCACTCGGAGGTTAAGCGTGCAGATTCATTCGACAGCAATCGTGCATCCCAAGGCAAAGCTTGCCGACGATGTGGTGATCGGGCCCTATTGCGTCGTGGGAGAACATGTCACGATCGGCGCGGGCACTAGGCTGCTCGCGCACGTCTACATTGACGGATGGACGGAGATCGGGGAGCGGAATGAGATCCATCCGTTCGCCTCCATCGGCGGGCCGCCGCAACATCTGGGCTACAAAGGCGAACCGACCAAGGTCGTGATCGCGAATGACAATATCCTGCGCGAGTACGTGACGGTCAATCGCGCCACCGTGCAGGGCGGCGGTGTGACCTCGCTGGGCTCAAAGAACGTGCTCATGGCGTATGTCCACGTGGCCCATGACTGCCGCTTGGGCAGCCATTTGATCATGGCGAACGCGGCCACGCTGGCCGGGCATATTACGATCGGGGATCATGCCATCATCGGCGGCTTGACCGGCATTCATCAATATGTGCGCGTGGGACACTACGCCATGGTCGGCGGATGCTGCGCCATCGGGCAGGACGTGCCGCCGTTCATGCGGGCGGCCGGCGGCTATCGCGCCCATCTGTATGGGCTCAATTCCGTGGGCCTGCGCCGGCACGGGTTCTCGCAGGAGCGGATTGCGGTGCTGAAGAAAGCCTATGACCTCCTGTTCCGTTCCGGCCACCGCGTGGCCGAGGCGGTTCGTCTGGCCAAGGAGGAGTTCAAAGGCGACGCCGACGTCGCGGAGGTCCTCTCGTTCATGGAAGGGACGAAGCGCGGTATCTCGCGCTCTGTGAGCAAAGAGCTGGAAAGCGAGGAATGACGGAGTGATGAGCCCCATCCCTTCCAACGGACGGATCGGACTCATCGCCGGCAACGGTCGATTCCCGATCATCTTCGCGGACAATGCGAGAAAGCTCGGCTTGCACGTCACCGCGGTGGCCCATGAAGGCGAAACCGATCCCGAACTGGAACGCCACGTCGATCGCATTCACTGGATCAAAATCGGTCAGCTCAACAAGCTGATCAACGCCTTCAAGGACGGTGAGGTGCGCCAGGCGGTCATGCTGGGCGGCATCAAGAAGACGCATGTCTTCACCACCGTGCGCCCGGATTTCCGCGCGCTGGCCCTTGCGACCCGGCTGGCCTTGTGGAAGGACGACGACATCCTGCGCGAAATTGCGGCCGAGCTGGAGCGCGAAGGGATTACGATCCGTGAGTCCACCTTCGGCCTGCAAGGGATACTGGTCGAGGAGGGCACGTTGACGCGGCGCCAGCCGACCAAGAAGGAGTGGGACGACATCCGCTACGGCTGGGACGTGGCCCGGGAGATCGGCCGATTGGACATCGGCCAGTGCGTGGTCGTGAAGGACCGGGTGGTCGTCGCCGTGGAAGCGGTCGAGGGGACCGATGGCGCGATCACTCGGGGCGGAGAGCTGGCCAAGGACGGCGCCGTGGTCGTGAAGCGCTGCAAGCCACAGCAAGATCTCCGCTTCGACTTGCCGGCCATTGGACCGAGGACCATCGACGTGATGCATGCCGTCAAAGCGGCAGTGCTGGCCGTGGAAGCGGGCAAGACCGTGATGCTGGATCGAGAGGTCGTCATCGAGAAGGCTCAGACGGCCGGCATCGCGTTGGTGGGCATGAAAGAGGCCTAGCGGGCGTATGGAAGCACTTCGGGCAGGGGTCGTCGGGGTCGGGCATCTGGGGCAGCACCACGCCCGCCTGTACGCGGCGCTGCCGGGATCGACCCTGGTCGGCGTGACGGATTACAACCATGACCGCGCACACACGGTCGCCGGCCGCCATGGCGCGATCGCGTATGACAGTCTCGCGGATCTGCTGAAGGTGGTGGACGTGGTGAGCGTGGCCGTACCTACCTCCGACCATTATGCCGTTGCGAAAACCTGTCTCGAAGCCAAGAAGCATGTGTTGATCGAAAAGCCGATCGCCGTGCATCCGGACGAGGCGCGCGAACTGGTGGCCTTGGCGAAGGCCCACGACCGCCGGCTGCAAGTAGGGCATAGCGAGCGGTTCAATCCGATCATGCAGCTCATGCGCAGCCGGATCGACCGCCCGGCCTTTATCGAGGGCCATCGGCTGAGTGCGTTCAGCGAGCGGGGCACGGATGTCGACGTGGTGCTGGATCTCATGATCCACGATCTCGATCTGGTCTTGTCGTTCAACCCGGGCCCAGTGGAAGAAATCCGCGCGGCCGGCGTGCCGGTGTTGTCGTCGCGGGTCGATATCGCGAACGCGCGGATTCAGTTCCGCAACGGTTGCGTCGCCAACTTGACCGCAAGCCGGGTCTCGTTGAACCGTATGCGGCGGCTCCGGTTGTTCCAACGCGACAGCTACGTCTCCATCGACTTTCAGACCCGGCAGGGCCTGGTCAGCCGGCGCACCGCCGTCCCGGGAGAAAAGCCGACGATCGACATGGAAGAACTGAAAGGCAGCGACGAGGAGCCGCTGAAATTACAGCTGGACTCGTTTCTTCAGGCTGTCAAAACCGGTACCCGTCCGGTCGTGTCAGGCGAAGACGGCGCCGCCGCCTTGGAGGTCGCGCACGAGGTGGTGAAGGCCATCACCGCTTTCGTCATCCGCCACACCGGCGAGCAGGGCCCCGCAGAGAGAGCCCGGTAGACCCACCCCATCGTCGGCTCCTCCTGCATCGGAGCCAGAGGCCCTATGCCACGCATTCTCATTGTCACCGGTGAAGCGTCGGGCGATCTTCACGGCGCCAATCTCGCCCGGGCGTTGAAGGACGCCGATCCCACGGTATCGCTCGCCGGCACGGGTGGTGCGGCGATGCAGGCGGCAGGGGTGCGGCTCGTGGGGGACATTGGGCGACTGGATATCGTGGGCATGGTGGGGCCGATGACGCTGGTCGCCGTCCTGCGGCAATTTTTGGCGATGCGTCGGGTGTTGCGGGCGGAACCCTGGGACGCGGTCGTCTTCATCGACCACCCCGGCATGAATCTGCGGTATGCCCGACTAGCGCGCGCGGCCGGGCTGCGGGTGATCTATTATATTGCGCCGCAGATATGGGCGTGGAATGCGCGCCGGATCCATGCCATCAAGCGGCGCGTCGACCACGTGCTGGTGATTCTGCCGTTCGAAAAGCCGCTCTACGACCAGGCGGGGATTCCCTGCACGTTCGTCGGCCATCCGCTGCTCGACGCGGTGGCGCCGTCCTACGACCGATTGAGTCTTCGGAAGGCCTATGGCGTAGACGAGGTGGCGCGGGTGATTGCGCTGCTGCCGGGCAGCCGCAGCGGCGAGGTGCAATCCTTACTGCCCGTGCTGCTGGATGCGGCGGCACGACTCCTCCGCCGGCACCCGAAAACACAATTTCTCCTAGCGCAGGCGTCCACAATTCCTGATAATCTGCTCGGACCCCTGTTGCGAGACAGTCCGGTCCCCCTCACCGTGGTCAAGGAGCAGGCCAGCGAGGTGATGGCAGCGGCCGATCTGGTGCTGGTCGCGTCCGGGACGGCGACGCTGCAGGCGGCCATCGTCGGCACGCCGATGGTGCTCCTGTACCGCACGACACCGGTGACCTATTGGCTCGCCCGGTGGTTGATCCGGGTGAAATGGATCGGACTGGTGAATTTGGTGGCCAATCGCTCCGTGGTGCCGGAACTCATTCAAGCCGCGGCGACCGCGGACAAGCTGTGCGATGAGGCGGTACGGATTCTCGAGGATCCGTCGGTCTCCCAGACGATGAAGCAGAGTCTCATGCAAGTACGGGCGGCATTGGGCCTACCCGGCGCGTCGCGGCGGGCCGCAGAGGTGGTATTGGCGGAGTGCCGGCGATGAAAACCTACCGGAGACTGCTGGCGTTCCTCTTGCCCTATCGGTGGCGGCTGGCGGCCGCGCTGATTTGCTCCGGCTTGGTCTCCGCGTTGAACGGCGCCTACGCCTGGCTCGTGAAGCCGGCCATCGACGAAGTATTCATCAGCAAAAGTGAAACCTGGATCGTCCTGATTCCGCTGCTCCTGATCCTCGTCACGGCGCTGAAAGGCGTCGCCAGCTACGGTCAGGCCTATCTCATGACCTTCGTCGGCGTGCGGGTCGTGACGGACATCCGGGATCGGTTGTTCGCGCATTTGATGCGATTGCCGATGGGCTTTCACGTCAAGCATCCCTCCAGCCACATGCTGTCGCGGGTCATCAACGACGTGAACTGGATCCAAAGCTCCGTGGCCAGCGTCCTGAAGGACGTCGTGCAGCACAGCCTGACGTTCCTGGTTCTGCTCGGCTATGCGTTCTACCTCAACTGGAGCATGACCCTGATCGCCATTGTCGCGCTGCCGGCCACCATCTACCCGATCGTCCGCTTCGGCGCGCGCATGCGCGCCCTCGCCGCGAAGGGACAGGAGCGGACGGCCGACATGTCGCTCGCGCTCCAGGAGACGTTGACCGGCATCCGCATCGTGAAGGGATTCACGCAGGAAGACCGGGAAACGGCCCGCTTCAAGCAGATCAACGAAGCCTATTTCCGGACCTGGATGAAGTCGACGCAAGTCTCGTCATGGACGACCCCCGTGCTGGAAATCATCGGCGCGACCGGAATTGCCGGCATCATCTGGTATGGCGGCATGCAGGTGGTACGGGGGACCATGACGCCGGGGGTGTTCTTCTCCTTCTTTACGGCCGCGTTTCTCATGTACAACCCGCTGAAACGGGTGGCCGGCGCCAACAACACCATCCAACAGGCCCTGGCCGCCGCCGAACGGGTCTTTCAGGTGCTGGATCAGCCGACCGAAGCTGCGACTGATACCGGGACCAAACCCTTCCATGGCGTCGTCCGCTCCGTAGAATTTCAGGACGTGTCGTTCAATTACGAAGGGGTCGAGGCAGAGGCGCTCAGGAATATTTCCCTGACGGTCAAGGCGGGGGAAAGCGTCGCGCTGGTCGGCAACAGCGGAGCGGGAAAGACGACCCTGGTCAACTTGATTCCCCGCTTCTACGAGCCCTCCGCCGGGCGCATTCTCATCGACGGCGTCGACACGCGTGAGATCAAGCTGGCGGAATTGCGAGCCCATATCGGCATCGTGTCGCAGGACACGCTGCTGTTCGACGCGACGGTGAAAGAAAACATTGCGTATGGAACCGAAGGGGCCACCGATGAGGCGGTGCGCGCCGCTGCCGAGGCGGCGTATGCGCATGAGTTCATTCAACGCATGCCGAACGGATACGAAACGTTCATCGGTGAGAACGGGGTCAAACTGTCGGGCGGAGAGCGGCAGCGCATTTCCATTGCCCGGGCCATCCTGAAGAACCCGTCGCTCTTGATCCTGGACGAGGCCACGTCGGCGCTGGATTCCGAGTCGGAGCGGAAAGTCCAGTTGGCCCTGGCCAACTTGATGAAGCACCGCACGACCTTCGTGATTGCCCATCGGCTCTCCACCGTACAGAACGCCGATCAGATCGTCGTGATGGACCGTGGGTCGATTGCCGAAATCGGCACCCACGAGGAGCTGGTGCGAAGGGGCGGGCTGTATCAGCGCCTGCATGCCATGCAATTCTCATCGGAAGAACTGGCGCGTTAGGCATGAAACGGTCACGGCTGGCGGCATGGTTGAAAATGCGGGTGGTCCCTCCGCTCGGGGCGTGGATCATCCGTGGGCTGCGGGCGACCATGCGGGTGGAGATGCGGGGTGAAGCCGAGCTCGACGCACTGTACCGCGAAGGGCGGAACGTCGTGATCGCATTCTGGCACGCGCAGCAGCTGCTCATGCCCTATGCCTACCGGGGGAAGGGATTACGCGTGTTGATCAGCCAGCACGGCGACGGCGAGATCATCGCCCGCATCATTGCCCGGTTTGGCATGGGTACGGTCCGCGGATCAAGCACCAGAGGAGGGGCGGCGGCGCTGCGCGAGCTGATCCGGGTGGGCCGGGCCGGCACGGATATCGCCGTCACGCCGGATGGGCCCAAGGGACCTCGCCAGGAGGCCAAACTCGGTGTGGTGCAGCTGGCGAAGGCGGCGGAGCTGCCGATCGTGCCGCTGGTCTTTGCCTGCTCAAAAAAAAACTCTTCGCGAGTTGGGATCGCTTCATGGTCCCCTATCCTTTTTCGCGCGGGCTGTTTCTCTATGGGAGCCCCTTATGGGTTCCGCGTGACGCCGATGAGGCCGTCCTGGAAGCCGTCCGCCTGCGGCTTGAGTCCGTCCTGAACCACCTGACCGAACAGGCCGAGGCGCTCGCGCAGGGGAACGGCAGCCCGAAGGGGACGCCGTGAGCGTGCCCCCTGTCCGCCGAGCGGTCAGAACCGTGTGCGTGAAACCCGATGTGGCGCTTCCTTTATAACCTGCTTCTCATCCTGGCTGCGCCGGCGATCGTGCTGGTCCTGCTGGCTAAGCCGCGTTGCCGGCGTGGACTCGGGCAGAGGCTGGGGATAGACCGCGGTGGGAGTCACGCAGATCAACCGAATAGGCCAGATGGACCAGACAGGCGAGATAGACCCGTTGTGTGGATCCATGCCGTGTCGCTGGGGGAGGTCGTGGCGGCGGTGCCATTGATCAAGGCCCTGAAGGAGCGGCACCCGGAGTATCGCTACCTGGTGACCACGGTGACCGAAACAGGCCGCGAGGCGGTGGAGCAGCGGCTGGCAGGGGTGGCGGAACACCGGTATGCGCCGCTTGACTTTCCGTGGGCGGTCGGCGGCATGGTCCGGCGCTGGCGGCCAATCTTGTATCTGTTCATCGAAACGGAGCTGTGGCCGAACCTTCTCTGGACGCTGAAGCGGCGAGGAATTCCCGCCGTCCTCGTGAACGGCCGCCTGTCCTCGCGCTCCTACGCGCGCCAGGATCTGCCGGTCGTCCGGGATTTCTATTGCTCGGTCCTGAACAGCCTCACCTTGTGCCTGATGCAGTCCCGCCGTGATGCCGAGCGGATTCAGGCCTTGGGCGCGCGCGAGGGCTCGGTTCACGTCACCGGCAACATCAAGTTTGACCAGCCGCCTCCGGTGACCGACGTCGAGACGGCGTTTCGGGCCCAGCTCGGTGTCGGACCTCAAGATCTCTTGTTCCTGGCCGGCAGCACCCATCCCGGCGAAGAGGAACAACTGGTGGCCGCCTATCGAGCGCTTGCGGGCCGGCATCCGTCGATGGTGCTCATGCTTGCGCCCCGCCACATCGAGCGGGCCGAGGAGGTCGAGCGGATGGCGCGGGAAGCGGGATGCGTCGTGCAGCGGCGCAGCCGGCTTTCTGGTCCAGGCACCGGCCCGCGCGTGATTGTGCTGGACACGAGAGGAGAATTGGCGCGGGCCTACCGGGAAGCGGTGGTGGCCTATGTCGGCGGCACGTTGATCCCGGTCGGCGGGCACAATTTGCTGGAACCAGCCGCGTGGGGAAAGCCGGTCTTGTTCGGCCCTCATACCGATCACTGTGCGGAGATCGCCGCCATGTTGGAGGAGGCAGGGGGGGGGCGCCGGGTGACGGGGGCGGAAAGCATCGTGGCGCAGGTGGAGGCGTGGTTGCGTCATCCGGCGGAGCGTGACGCTGCCGGTCAAGCGGCGCGTGGCGTGGTGACAGGCAATCAAGGGGCGCTTGGTCGGAGTCTCCAGCTGATCGAACCCTATCTGCGTTCCTCCTCCGGGTGCACCGACAGCATTCAGACGCTGACGGATCCCGCTGTGGCGAGGCGCTAAATGCAGTGGCTGGAGCCGGGACGTCCGGTGAGCAAGGCCTGGCTGGGTGTCGCCGGCATTTATGGCCTGGTGGCTCGCCTGCGTGGGGTGTGTTACGAGGCCGGCTGGTGCTCGGCTGTTCGGTTGCCTTGCCGGGTCATCAGCGTGGGAAACGTGACGGTCGGCGGAACCGGCAAGACGCCGGTGGTGATCCTGTTCGTCCGATGGCTCCAAGAGGCGGGACAGCGGGTGGCCGTTTTGAGCCGTGGATACAAGCGGGCCGGGGCGGTCCCTCGACTGCTCGTGTCCGAGGGAGCGAAACCGCTCGTGGGGCCGACGGAAGCAGGCGATGAGCCGTACTTGATCGCCCAACGCTGCCCTGGCGCCGTCGTTGCCGTTGGCGCGGACCGCGCCGCGCTCGGGCACTGGGTTCTGAGCCGGTTCTCGGTCGACTGCATCATCTTGGATGACGGCTTTCAGCACCGGCGGCTGCATCGGGATGTCGATCTGGTGCTCCTCGATGCCACCGATCCCATGGGGCTTGATGCCATGTTGCCGGCGGGACGGCTCCGGGAGCCGCTTGCGGGGTTGAAACGGGCCTCCGGCATCCTCATCACCCGCGCCGACATCCCGGAGGCGGTTCAGGGACTGCGGCGCCGCATTCAGCCGGTCCTCAATCCGGGGGCAGTGAGCGCCGAAGTCCGTTTCCGGCCGGAGCGGCTCATTGCGGTGGCTGGGGAGGTCGAGCGAGATCTTACCTCCTGTAACGGGAAAACAGCCTGGCTCGCAAGCGGCGTCGGGAACAACGCCTCCTTTGCGAAGACCGTGACGATGGCCGGCGCCCAGGTCCTAGGGGCGAGCGTCTTCCGCGATCACCACCGCTACAGCGAGGCCGATGTTGCGGCGATCCGCCTCCGATCCCAGCAGGCCCGCGCGGATCTCGTGCTGACCACCGAGAAGGATGCTGCTAAACTGGCTCCCTGGGTCGGTCCTCATGAACCCTGGTGGGCCCTGCGTATCGGAGCCGAGGTGACGGACGGAGAGGCGGCCTTGCGGCGTGTGGTGATTCCGGCCCGTTAAGCGAAGAGAGAATGGGTTGTGCGGAAAGAAACCATCCAACGAGTGCTCGTCAGGGCCCCGAACTGGATCGGCGACGCGGTGATGTGCGAGCCCGCGCTGCGTGGTTTGCGCAGTCTGTTTCCCGCGGCGGCTCTCACCCTGCTGGCGAAACCTGCCATCGCCGAGCTCTTTGCGGCCCATCCGGCCTTCGATCGGACGATCGTGTACGACGACAAGTGCGCGCATGCCGGGCTCTCTGGGAAATGGGCGCTCGCCGGCGTGCTGCGGCGGCACCGATTTGACCTCGCGGTCCTGTTTCAAAATGCCTTCGAGGCTGCGTTGCTGGCATGGCTTGCCGGGATTCCGCGGCGCTACGGCTATGCGACGGACGGGCGCACGGTTCTGTTGACGCATCCCGTCGCCGTTCCCGATGGCCGGTCGCTGGCCCACCAGGTGTTCTACTACTGGAATTTGATTCGTCCGCTGGGCGCGACCGGCGAACCCCAGCCGCCTGCTCTCGCGCTGGCGGAGGGGGAAGCGCAGCAGATGGCAGCGCGCCTCGTCACGGTTGGTGTGGCGCCCTCGGATCCGGTGATCGGCATCAATCCGGGGTCCACATACGGACAAGCGAAGCGCTGGCTCCCGGAGCGGTTCGCCGAAGTGGCCCGGCGGCTCTCGGCAACGATCGAACGGGATGCAGGCAGGCCTGCGGCCGTCATGATCCTTGGGGCGAAGGGAGAGGAAGAGTTGGGACAGGCGATCGCCGGCCAGATCGGCGGACGGACTGTGGTGTTGTCCGGCGCGACCACCATCCGGGAATTGATGGTGGCGACGACGCGCTGCAGCCTCCTGATCACGAACGATACCGGTCCGATGCATATTGCGGCGGCCTTTGGAGTTCCGGTCGTGGCGGTCTTCGGGCCAACGGATTGGCGGACCACCGCTCCGTATGGGCAGGCCGAGGGCATCGTACGGGAACCAGTGGATTGCGCTCCTTGTCTGTTGCGGGAATGTCCCATCGATCATCGCTGTATGACGGGCGTGACGGCTGAGCGGGTTTATGCAGTAAGTTTGTCTCGTCTGTCTGCGCTATCCCGTCTTTCTCCAACGGTTGGACCCAACCAGAAGGACCAGACAGACCAGAAGAGCATCCTGTCCGGCTACACCATCTTCCTGGACCGCGACGGCACCTTGAATCCCGACCCCGGCTATATCAAGTCTCCCGATCAACTGGAGCTGTTTCCTGGTGTGGCTTTGGCGTTGGCTCGGTTGAAGCAAGCCGGTGCCAGGCTCATCGTGGTCACGAATCAGTCCGGGATCGCCCGCGGCTATCTGACGGAGGCGGACCTCGCGCAAATCCACGCCAAGCTGCGCCGCGTCTTGGGTGAAGCCGGAGCTCCTCTGGACGGCATTTATTTTTGCCCACACCATCCGGACGACGGCTGCAGGTGCCGTAAGCCGGCACCAGGAATGATCGAGCAGGCGGTGCGTGACCAGGCGATCGATGTGTCGCGCGCCTATGTGATTGGAGATCACGCC
>JBDZVU010000056.1:19767-21483 GCA_040255845.1 Nitrospiraceae bacterium
TCCAACGAGGGGAGCGGTTCAGGCTGATGCCGCAGGGCGTACCATCATGACCGACCGGCCGCGGATTCTCCTGATCAAGCCGAGCTCGCTCGGGGACATCGTCCACACACTGCCCGTCGTGGCGGCCCTCAAGCAGCAATGGCCGAATGGGCATGTTTCATGGCTGGTGAAACGGCAATGGGCGCCTCTGGTCGAGCGGATGGAGGGGGTGGATCGGATCTGGGCGGTTGAGGCGACGTTCTCGGGTTGGCTCTCGCAGGCGCGCGTCCTGCGTCGATACGAATGGGACCTGGTGATGGATCTGCAAGGCCTGTTTCGCAGCGCGGCCATGGCGTGGCTCAGCGGAGGGCGGGTGCGAATCGGGTTTGCGAACGCCCGCGAGGGCAGTCCGTTGCTGTATACCCAACGTGTGGCCGTCCCCACTCAGGACATGCATGCCGTGGATCGGTACCTGCTGGCGGCTGCGGCGGCGGGGGCTGCGGCAACCGGGCGGCCGGAATTTCGATTTGCGATCCGGCAGGCGGATGTGGATCAAGTCCGGGAGATTCTAGCCGCCCGCGGCATTTCGATGGAGCAGCCCTGGGTGGCGATGCACGTGTCCGCCCGCTGGAAGACCAAACGCTGGCCGCTCGAATCATTTGCTGCGGTGGCTGAGCGCGTGGTCCAGAAGGGATTGGGTCCCATCGTCGTCATGGGGAGCGGAGACGAGCGGAAGGAAGTGGAAGAGCTGAAAGCGCTGACGGCGGTCCCGCTTGTCGATGCCGCCGGTGCGGTGCCGCTCGGGTGTCTCCCGGCGTTTCTCTCGCGCGCCGCCATCATGGTCACGAACGATTCGGGCCCCATGCACATCGCCGCGGCGGTCGGTACGCCGGTTGTGGCGCTCTTCGGTCCGACCAGCAGCACGAGGACGGGACCCTACGGTGAAGGTCACGTGGCCCTGACGCACGAGGTGCCGTGCCGTCCCTGCTTCAGCCGGGTCTGTCGCCATACGGAGCCGCTGGCTTGTTTGACGCATCTCGACCCGGAGCGCGTCGTGGACCAGGTCAGAGCGCGGATCGGACTGAGAAACGCCGCGGCCCACGCATGAAGATCTTCATTTCCGAGTCCAGCACGGCCGTGGGGGGGCAGGAGCTCGCGGTGCTCCTGCATGCGGAAGGGCTGCTGAAGCGGGGGCATGATCTGCTCATGATCCTCGAGCCCGGGAGCCCCATTGCCCGCATGGCGCAAGACAAGAAACTGCCCGTCGAACTGATTTCCATGCGACGGTCGCGCTACCCCTCCGCCATCCTCGCATTTCGAACGCTGATGCGCCGCCATCGGCCGGCAATCCTCCAACTCAACAGTAGCCGAGACAGTTGGATCGGATCCCTGGCGGCCAGGCTGGTTCCGGGGCGGCCCAGAATCATACGCATCCGCCACATTTCCACGCCGCTCAACCGAAACCTGACGACCCAATTTCTGTACCGGCGTCTCGTCGACATGGTGGTGGTCACCGGTGGAGAACGAACGCGGCGCGACCTGATCGAACGGGACGGGTTGGCCGCCGAGCGCGTGGCCGGCTTTCCCATCGGGCTCGACGTCGCGCACTTTGCTCCGGCGCCGCCGGACCCGGACTTGCGGATCGAATTGGGCCTGCCGCCGGGGCACCTCCTCGTCGGGCTGATCTCGTATCTCCGCACCTATAAAGGTCACGACTATTTCATCGAGGCGGCTGCC
>JBDZVU010000137.1:0-5052 GCA_040255845.1 Nitrospiraceae bacterium
CAGGTCGAGGAGCCGATCTACATCAGACCGGCCGAACGCGTGACCTGGTTGTAAGCAGGACGCTGACGGGAGAGGCGCTGCCTCTTCCGCCATGACCGGCCATCGGGAAGGGCAGAGAGTCGCAAGGCTCTCTGCCCTTTTCGTTGATGCCTCCTATATAATGCGTAGATCCATATAGGCTTTTAAGAATCAAGGGAGCGCCATGATGGAATCACGAGACATCTACATCACCAAATTCGATCTTGACCGTTTGAAGGAGCTCGTGGACGTCAGCCTCGAGTTCAAAGAACAAGACCGCGGCTACTTGGAGAGTTTGCAGCATGAGCTGGACCGCGCTCATATCGTCGATCCTACTGAGGTTCCCCGTGACGTGGTTACCATGAATTCCCGTGTGCGCCTCAAGAATCTAGAGACCGGCGAGGACGCCGTCTACACACTGGTGTTCCCGGCCGAGGCCAAGATCCAGGAGAACAAACTCTCCATACTGGCGCCGATCGGTACTGCGATCCTGGGCTATCGGGTCGGGGATACGGTGGAATGGCAGGTGCCGGCCGGAAGCCGGAAAGTGAGAATCGAGGAAATTCTCTACCAGCCTGAAGCGGTCGGCCACTATGATCGCTAAGCGCGATGGCTTCGGGCCCCGCGTTCAACCGTGGTCCTAAATCGCCCGGCGACCATGATCCGGATCAAGCGCGTCTACAGCCAAGCCAGCCCCGACGATGGCGTGAGGATTCTTGTCGATCGCGTCTGGCCCCGCGGAGTCCGAAAGGAGCAGGCGAAGATCGATGAGTGGAGAAAAGAGTTGGCGCCCAGCACGGCCTTGCGTCAATGGTTCCGCCATGACCCCGCGAAATGGGAAACGTTCCGCAGGCGGTATCGGCAAGAATTGGTGAAGTCGGGCGGCATGGAGGCGCTCACGGAGCTGGCGCGGCGCGCACGCCGTGGCACCATCACGCTCGTCTACGGAGCGGTCGACGAACAACACAACCAAGCGGTGGCTCTCAAGGAATTCTTGGATGAGGTATGACCAAGGCCTGCCGCACGCCACCTCAGCATCCCTGCCTCGTATAAGGCCCAGGATGGGTCCCTCGTAAACTTTCCCTGGTCTGCGTCAGCATTTACGAGTGTTCTTGTCGGCGTTGGACACTTTAGTGTGAGTCCTCACGCCAGGCGCGGGTGTCTCCCGCGCCGTCGCATGGAAGCAGCAGGGGATGGGGGCTTTCGGTACCATCAAGTTCAAGGCGCTCCGTCACTCCATCGTTGCGAAGGTCGGAGGTCTCTTCGGCCTGCTCGCGCTCGTCTATAGCCTTTTCCTCCTCGTGACGACCTCCCTGACCGGCCAATTGATCGGCATGAGCACGGCGATCAATCAAGCCGGGACGGAACGAATGCGCGTGTATCGCATCGGGGTGCTGATGTCGGCCATGAGGGAGGATGCGCCACCGCCTGGCGTTCGGGATGCCATCCTGGAGGAGTGCCGACGTTGGGAGCAGGTGGCGGACGAGTTGCGCGCGGGTCTCGCGAACCGGGGCCTCCTCGAAATGCCTGATCCAGAGCTGCTCCGGCGAATCGACGAACTGCGGCAGCGTTGGGACGAGCGCCTCCGCCCCGCGATCGACCTCGCCATCGGTGGCACCGGCCCGCGAGCGCAGCAGGCGCAAGATGCGTATCTGGCCCAGTCGGATTCCTTTGTAGCGAGCGTGGCCGACATCGTCCATGTGCTGGAGGACCAGGCGGCTCGGCGGACCAAGCTGCTCTATAGCCTCCAACTCACCTTCCTGGTGCTCTCGCTCAGCCTCACGGCCTTCGCCATCATCGTGTTGCACCGCAAAGTGCGCGAGCCGCTGGGACATCTGACGAACCGTGTCGAACGCCTGCTGGCCGGCGACCTGGAAGGCGAACGCGCCCGTTCGGCGCCCGATGAGATGGGGCGCCTGGAATCCGGCTTCGAGCAAATCGCCATCAATCTTCGAAACCATGTGCAGGAGTTGGAAGCCTTGCATGCCACCGGGCAGGAAATCACCTCCTTGAGCGATGGAGGGTTGGACAACGCCCTGAGACGGATCGTGGATCGGGCGGCCGACCTCGTGGGGGTGGATTTCGCGATTCTCCTGGTCCGGCATCCCATGATGGACTGCTGGGTGGTGGAGGCGGCCTCCGGTCAGGCCTTTGACTCCTTGCGTCACCAAATCCTCCTGGTGGAGGAAACGCCGTTCGCCAATCAGACCTTCGAAACCAGGCAGCCCGTCGTGGTGGAGGATCTCAGCCTGTACCACGACCAGCCCGTGCATTTCCGTGACCAGTTGGGGGCGAAGAGTTACCTCGGAGTGCCTCTCTTGGGGCCGCATGACACGATCGGCATTCTCGGCTTGTGGAGCACCCGCGTCCGCCAATTCTCGGCACGGGATGTGCGCGCGGCTCAGCAGTTTGCGGTCTACGCGTCTGTGGCCATGGAAAACGCCCGGCTCTTCGACGAGCTGGAATCCGAGTCCCAGCAGCTGCGCGACAAATTGAAATCGGTGGAGCGCACGATCGCGGAACTCACGCACGAGGTGAAGGGGCCGGCTGGGCGGGTCGCCGAGTTCGCGTCATGGATCGAGGAGGACTTCGGCGATCGTTTGGACGAGAAGGGCCTCCGCTATCTGGGCTACATCAAAAAGGAGGGCCGCGATCTCGCCGATCTCGCGCAGCGCACCTTGAATATGGAGCGGCTGACGAAGATTTCCGCTCCCATCGAGAGCGTAGACGCGCAGGCCGTGATCCAGGAGGTCACG
Organism: Nitrospiraceae bacterium; assembly: GCA_040255845.1. Taxonomy (GTDB): domain Bacteria; phylum Nitrospirota; class Nitrospiria; order Nitrospirales; family Nitrospiraceae; genus Nitrospira_D. Next base: position 2,775 of record JBDZVU010000137.1, read on the forward strand.
CAGCTGCTGAGCGACGAGTGCCGGAAACACGGCGTGCGGATCGACGTGGTCAGCGCGGACTTCCCGCGCTTGGCGTGCCGCCGCATCCACCTGCGCCAGATTCTGGAAAATCTGCTGAGCAATGCCATCAAGTATATCGGCAGGCAGCCGGCCCCCCGCGTCAAGATCGGCTGGCTGGAGGATGATTTTGGTTCCGTGTTGTTCGTCGAAGACAACGGCATGGGGATCGATTCGGCGATGGTCGAGGAGATCTTCGTCCCGTTCAAGCGCCTGGTGGGGAGCGAAATCTCCGGCATGGGGATCGGCTTGTCCGTCGTGAAAACAGTCGTGGAATTGTACGGGGGCCGAGTCTGGGTGAAGTCACAGGTCGGTGCGGGAAGCACGTTCTACGTCCGGCTCCCCACCATTGCGAGACCACAGCCGGCCAAGGTTGCAGCCGTGAAAGGGAACCTACCATGAACGTCGCCACGGAAAAGGTGTTTACCATCCTGCTGGTCGAGGACAACGGCGGAGACGTCGAGATGTTTCTGCGGACGGTCGAAGAGGAGCTGCCGCGCCAAGAGGGCGAGCGCGTGGAACTCCTCATCAACGCGACGGCCGAAGGGGGATTGAAGCGGCTGCAGGAGCAGCAGATCGATCTGGTCATCACGGATGTGCGTCTTCCCGGCATGAGCGGCATTGATTTCCTGCGGCACGTGCAAGAGTTCGACCGGCTGATTCCGGTGATCGTCATCAGCTGGGTGGATACGGTGGACACCGCCGTGGAAGCGGTCCGGCACGGCGCGTTCGACTACGTCGTCAAGCCCTTCGAAAAGTTCAATTTGGCAGCTCGGATTCACCGCGCCATGCGCATGGCCGACATCTTTTCCACGGTCCGGCAAAAGCCCCATCTGCGCGAATCCATGCCGTTCAGAGATATTCTCGGAGTGAGCCCTGGAATTGCCGCCGTCAAGCGGGCGATAGAACGGGTCGCCGCCGTCCCCACGACGACGTTGATCATCGGCGAAACGGGGACGGGGAAAGAATTGATCGCGAAGGCCATCCATGAGCGAAGCGCGGAGCGCTCCGGGCCGTTTCAAGTGGTGGACTGCACCAACTTTTCCGAGGGAACCGTGGAAAGTGAGCTCTTCGGCCACGTGCGGGGGGCCTTCACCGGCGCCGTGTCGGATCGCAAAGGGCTGATTGAGTCCGGGAGCCAAGGAACGGTCTTTCTCGACGAAATCGGGGAGCTGCCCTTAGGCCTTCAAGCCAAGCTGTTGCGTGTGCTCGAGGAAGGGGAGGTGCGGGCCGTCGGCAGCAGCCAGCACCGCAAAGTCAGCGCGCGCTTCATCGCGGCGACGAACAAGAATCTGGTCGACAAAGTGAAGGACGGATCCTTCCGCAAGGATTTGTTCTTTCGGCTGAACGTGATGTCGATTCACGTCCCGCCGCTGCGGGAGCGGACGGAGGACATTCCGTGCCTGGCGCGCCATTTCATGCAGCAGTTCGCGAACGAATTCGGCAAATATATCGAAGGGCTGAATCCCTCCGCCGTGACGGAACTGGTCGCCTATTCGTGGCCCGGCAACGTCCGGGAATTGCGCAACGTGATCGAGCGGGCCGTCATGCTGGCGGAAGGACCGGAGATCAGCCAGGAAGAAATCGCGCGCATTCTCCGATCTTCCGACGGAAACGAGGAATGGCACGCCTTCGACGACTATCTGCACCTCCCGTACGCCAAGGCCAAGGAAAAAGTGCTGGAGGAATTCAACCGACGCTACCTCTCCTTCAAGCTGTCCAATCACGACGGGAACGTCAAGCAGGCGGCGAGCGAAGCAGGCGTTCCTCGCTCCTATTTCCACGAAATCATGCGCCGGTACCTGCGCGAGAACGCGTGACCGTGTCAGGAAAATCTGACTCGATCGAGAGCCATGGCGAAAAAATGAAGGTATTTAAAGAACTTATGATTGTGAGGTCTCAGGGCCATCACAGAATAAAATTTCTTCGACAATTCCGATAGTTAAGAGCCATCCCCGAAACCGAGTCAGATTTTCCTGACTCGCTCTTCCAACCATATCTCCGTAACCACCTGATTTCACGCCCATTTTCTCATCGTCCCACTGACTCATCCTCGGGCATTCAGCTTGTACTAGCAGTGATCACTGTGTGCCGGGAAGGAGGTGATGGTTTGTCCGGTGAGAGTGAGATGAGTTCGATTCGTCATTAAGCAGGGAGGTGCTCACAATGTTTTTGTCACGTCGGCAATTCTTAAAAGTCTCGGCGGGCACCGTCGCCGCGG
>JBDZVU010000138.1:0-5033 GCA_040255845.1 Nitrospiraceae bacterium
AGATCGGCGACCTCCCGCTCGAGGGCCCGTTGCCTCGCCAGCGAGATGTCCCTCATGGCGTTCGCCTGTAGGTGCGCGTGTCTCACCGCTTCACCGATCGCGATCACCACGGACAGGCTGAGACCGTGCGCGCTCCATGTCCCAAGTACGGCCGGGGTCCATGCCAGGTCGAAGGCGGGCGGCGTGAAGACGTACTCAATAACGATCAGGCTGAGCAGGGCCGTTAATAGAGCCGGCCGCCATCCCACGTGCCAGACGGCCATGGCCGTGAATCCATAGACCGTCACGAGCGGGAGGCTCTCCCGGAGCAGCGGATCAAGCATCCATCGGAGCACGACTGCGCCGACCGCATACAGCACCCCGATGCCGAAGCGCTGCCACGGCGGGCGAAATCGGTGGAAGGGAGGATGCAGAGGAAACATGGAGTGCCTGCTGGGCATGGTGGAAGCCCCCCCTGGGCGCTCCCCTAGGGTGTTTCGGCGTGGCTTACCGATACAGGATGTGGGGCAGGGCCGACACTAGGTAGATCCCTAGCCCGGCCATGTCTAGGGAGAGCTGCTAGGGCTTGATGTAGGACCAGCCCTGTTCCTGGCGCTCCATGAGCCGCACGATGGCAGGCACCGTCTCGCCCACCTCGTCCACGAGGTCGGCCCGTGTGAGGTGCATGGCTTTCATGGTGTTGGAACAGGCGGTGAAGTGGACGCCGTATTGCGTCTTCAGGGCGCGGAGTTCCTGGGTCAGGGCAGTTTTCCCCTTCACCAAGAGATTCAGACCGGCGCCATGGGCCACCACTTCCACCGTGAGGTGTTCTGCCCCCAACTCCTCGTACAGGTGCACGATATTGTTGAGCGCGCCACGCTGGACCTGCGCGTCGCCCGAATTGACGTGGATCACGACGCGGTGGGTCGGCTTGGCGGACTGCGCCGCCACCATACCGGCGCCTGCAAGCAAGGCGATCAGGGCCATGGAGAACCGGAGGATTGCTACGCGCATGCCGCCCATCCATGAAGCGGGTTGTGAGCAGGAACTATCCCACATGCGAAGGGTCGGATGCCAGCGGCGGCGCGCGCACTGGGGAAACACCTAGGTAGGGCGGCCCCAGTGTAGCGCCCCACCTTCATTACCTACAGCCGCTCAAGCAGGCGCCAGGCGCGCCGGCCGTTTCTCGTGGACCGGCGCCACGGCCACTGGCACGGGTTTGAGCCGTTTTTTGTCTGACCGGTCGGGATTGGCACCCTTCGTGCTCCAGGGACCGCAGGAGGTTCATCCGGCGGCAGGCTGCAGCAGACAGCGGCCCGCGAGAAAGGAGCCCGATCATGCATGCGCTTTCGCCCAGGACTCTTCACCAGGCGACTCTCCCCGGATCACCGACCCGCCCCTACACGTCCCGTCCGTCCCCGTACGCTCTTCGCGTCTTGATCGTGGACGACCATCCCGTGATTCGAGCCTGTCTTCGCGGACTGGTGGAAGAGCATGCCGACATGAGGGTCGTCGGCGAGGCACATGACGGGGAGGAAGCGGTCGTTTTCACGAATTGCCTTCACCCCGATGTCGTGCTGATGGATGTGCGGTTGCCGCGCATGGGCGGTATCGAGGCGGCGCGCCGCATCTGCCGCGGACCGGCCGCCCCGGCCGTCATCGGATTGACCGTGCACTGGACCCCGTCGTTGGAGGCGGACATGCTTGAGGCGGGCGCCGCCGGATGCCTCTCGAAAGCGGAGATGCTCGAACGGCTTCATCAGACCATCCTGGCATCCCGTTCGCTCATCGAGAGCCGCCCGAATCACGCTCGCGTCACCCCGCGACCGCGGCGTTGATCCATCGGCCGATATAGAAGGTCGCGGCCACGACCGCTACGGCAATCGCCAGGTGTTCGGCGACGACCGTCCAGGCTGGCAACCGCTGAGTGCGGGCAACCGTCCAGCTGAGCAGCGCCAGCAAGCCCAACCCCCATCCAAGCGACACGGGCATCGCTTGCTCCAGCGGCAACCACAACACCGGAACGGCAAATGAGGCGGCGGTGACAAATTTCGCCGCAAAGGTGATGGCGGTGGACTCCCACACGTGCCTGGACTCCCGCCGGTTGGCCTCCTCCGTGATATGGATTCCCAAGGCATCGGACAGCGCATCGGCGATCGCGATGGTGACGATCCCGCCCAGCACCACCGCCCGCGATTGAGTCCCGGCATGGAGGCCGACCATGAGACCGAGCGTCGTGATGACGCCGGACGTCAGTCCGAAGCTCAACCCGGTGGTCCAAGAGGCTTTCACTGCCTGTCCATGTTCACCGTCCGCCGGACCTCAGGGACCGGCGCTAAAAACTCAGATACATTCCGATGCCGACGTTCTGCACTTTCTCGGTGAAAAATATGCCGTATGGGTTATATCCATAATAATAGTTGATGAGCACTCGGAGCCGCCGCGTGGCGCCCGTCCGAAACCACTCGACGCCGGCCAACAGGTTGGCGTTGACGGACCACTGCTGCTCCTCGATAGCCTTGAAGTCGGTTCCCAACACCGGCACGAGCTTGATCTCTTTGCCCAAGTACGGCGCGGGATACTCGCGGCCGCGCAGCTCCAGGCCCCACTGGGCCCTGAGCCGGTCGAGATAACTCGGCTTCCGGTGCACCAGATACCCACCGCCGACGTAGACGCGCACGCCCCCGTCGGGCGTATTGAACGACAGGATGCCCTCGAGCTCTTCAAAACTGAGGGCAAAGGCGTTGAAGCCAGGTCGGTTTTGGAGAAACTGGTCGCCCAGGTGGCTGCTCTGATGGTAGAAGCGCACGCGGCCCGAAAACCAGTCGCTGCGCCAGCTGAAGGGGACGCCGACGACGAAATCGGTGTTGATGAGCTCGGTGTTGTCGAAGAGGTTGAATTGCGAGAAGACGCCGGTCAGCAGACCGACCTGGATTCCGTTGCAGGTGCCCGACTTGCGGCGGGACCAGAAGCCAAAATTTTCCCCGAATCCGACGGAGCCCACCGTCGACGTGGTTTTGGTATCAACGACCTTGGTGGTCTGCATGATGCCGAAGATTTGCGGCTGCTTCGGATCCGCCCACAGCGGGCGGAAGACGTCCCCGTCCGGCAGGAAGGTGCTCTCCCACGACGTCCCGTCTCCCTCCGCCTTTCGTTCTGGATTGTAGCGGCAGTCCACGTCCGTACGTCCCGCCGCCTGCACCGTCCCTTCCCCTCTTCCCTGATCGGTCCCTGAATCCGCCGACGCCACGCCCCAACTCGCGGCGCACAACGCCGCCGCGATGACAACCCCGCTAGCGCGCCCCCATAAGGCCCCGAAGCTCCTCCCCACTCATGACCTCCTTCTCGAGCAACAGGGTCGCGCCGCGGACCAGCGCGTCCCGCTGCTCCTTCAACAGCCCCGTCACCCGCTGGTACTGGCTCTCGATGATCCGCCGGACTTCACAATCGATTTCGCGGGCCGTTTCTTCCGAGTAATCGCCCTTTTCCTGCGCGGGTTGGATCTGGATGAACTGGGGCTGCCGCTCGCGCTCCAAGGTGATCGTACCCAGCTTCTCGCTCATGCCGTAGGCCTTGACCATGCTCTTGGCGATGTCGGTAGCTTTGACCAAATCGTTCTGCGCCCCGGTGGACGCCTCGCCGAACGTCAGTTCCTCCGCGATCCGTCCGCCCAGCAAGACCGCGATTTTGTTTTCCAGCTCGGTCTTCGTCATCAAGAACCGATCTTCCGTGGGCAGCTGCAGGGTGTAGCCCAGGGCCGAGATGCCGCGCGGGATGATGGAAATCTTTTGTACCTGGTCGGAGCCCGGGATCGACAGCGCCACGAGGGCGTGCCCGGTTTCGTGGTAGGCGACCCGCTCCTTCTCCATCTTGTTCAGCACACGGTTCTTCTTTTCCAGCCCGGCGACGACGCGTTCGACCGCTTCCTGCAGTTCCGACGACCCGACCTGATCTTTCCCGCGCCGCACGGCCAGCAGGGCTGCCTCGTTGATGACGTTCGCCAGGTCGGCGCCGGAGAAGCCCGGCGTCATCCCGGCGACCATTTCCAGATCGGCGTCCGGCGCCAGCGCGACGTGCTTGGCGTGCACCTTCAGAATGTCGACACGGCCCTTCTTGTCCGGACGGTCCACGAGCACGTGCCGATCGAAGCGGCCGGCGCGCAGCAGCGCGGGATCGAGAATCTCCGGGCGGTTGGTCGCGGCCATCAGGATCACGCCGATGCGCGGATCGAAGCCGTCCATCTCGACGAGCAACTGGTTGAGCGTCTGCTCGCGCTCTTCGTGCGCCATGGGGCCCATGCCGCGGGCCTTCCCCAACGCGTCCAGTTCGTCGATGAAGATGATGCACGGCGCCTTGCCTTTGGCCTGCTCGAACAGGTCCCGCACCCGAGCGGCCCCCACGCCGACGAACATTTCCACGAACTCGGAACCGCTGATGCTGAAGAACGGCACGCCGGATTCGCCCGCCACGGCGCGCGCGAGCAGCGTCTTGCCGGTGCCCGGGGGGCCGACCAGCAGAATGCCTTTGGGAATTTTCCCACCGAGCTTGGTGAACTTGCCCGGCGTCTTCAGAAATTCGATGATCTCGCGCAACTCCTCCTTGGCCTCATCTACCCCGGCCACGTCGGCGAACGTCACCTTGACGTCCTGTTCCATGTAGATTTTGGCCTTCGACTGTCCCACGCGCATGAATCCGCCCTGCGCCTGCTGGCCCAACCGCTGGATCAAAAAGAACCAGATGCCGACGAAGATCATTGCCGGCACGACCCACGACAACAGGTCGCGCCAAAACGTGGATTCGATGACGCCGGTGAATTTGACGCCGTGCTGCTGCAGGTCACGCACCAGATCGGGATCCTCCACCCGCACGGTCGTGAAGTAGCTGCCGTCTTTCTCCCCCTCCTTGGGCTTCCGTTTCCCGGACAGCGTCTGACCGGTGATGGAGACCTCCTCGACCTGCCCTTCCGCCACCAGCGTCTTGAACTCGCTGTACGGCAGCTCTTCCAACTTTTGCATCGCCAGAAAGAAGTCGTGAATGAGGATCACGGCCCAGAT
>JBDZVU010000139.1:0-4967 GCA_040255845.1 Nitrospiraceae bacterium
CGTCAAATGCGTCGGCTGCGCGATAGGTGCACCGGCCTTCAACGCCGTTCATCTCGGCCTGCCTGCGGGCAAGAGTCAGACTGTCCTCGCTGACGTCCACACCCTCGACTGAATCCGCTCCCGCCAAGGCTGCATGGATGCCAAAGGCGCCCGTATGGCAAAAGACCTCCAATACTTTCGCGCCCGCAGCGAGCCGCGCGGCCGCCAGTCGATTTTCGCGCTGATCGCAAAACCAGCCGGTTTTTTGACCGTGTTCGATGTCCACAAGGAAACGTGCGGCTCCTTCGTGCACCGGGATGACCGTTGACCCGCCACCCCGTAGAAATCCGCGTTCGAGAGGCAGCCCCTCAAGCTGTCGGTTCTTCGCGTCGTTTCTCAGGTACACCGACGAGATGCCAAGGTGCTTCGCCAAAAGGTCCGACAGACGTTCCTTCCGGCGATCCATTCCTGACGACAGGGCCTGCATCACGAGCGTGTCGCCGTACCGGTCGACGACCAATCCGGGCAGCAAATCGGCTTCTCCATGCACAAGGCGATAGGCCGAGGTATGGTGGACGACGCGCTGCCGGAGGCGGATCGCTTGATCAACCCGCGCTGCCCAAAACCTCTCACCGATTGGTTCATCTTCAAGCGTCAGGAGCCGGACTCGGATTTTGGATTGTGCGTTGTAGAACCCGCGTCCGAGATAGCGCCCCCTGAATCCCAGCACATCGACGATGTCGCCTGAACTCGGCTGACCGGTGACGGTTTCGACATGGCCTGCATAGACCCACCGGTGTCCTTGCCTTTCGGTGGGCGAGTTCGCGATCAGGCGGACTTGCCCGGTGGGCCGTTCGGTTGTCGGCATGGCTGTTTATCTATTGCACGACATCGAAAGGTCAAGCGGGCCGTTCGGTAAAGAAGCCGCTTGACGGACCGCGGGCGGTATGCTTTCCTGAAATTGCACGGTTACGGAACGAGGGAGACAGGATGATGAAGGGTCACGCGACGATCGGCTCTGCGGTACTTGAACGCATGCACCGGCTCGGTGTCCGCCATGTCTTCGGCATCCCGGGCGACTACGTGCTGTCCCTCTACAAACTGATCGAGTCGTCCCCCATCAAGCACATCGGCACGACGCGCGAAGACTGTGCCGGTTTCGCGGCCGACGCCTACGCCCGAATCAACGGAATCGGCGCAGCCTGCGTCACGTATTGTGTCGGCGGACTCAATACGGTCAATGCCATCGCATGCGCCTACGCTGAGCGCTCCCCCGTCGTGCTCTTGACCGGTTCCCCCGGGTTGTCCGAGAGGACCCGGACCCCCTATCTGCACCATATGGTGCGCGATTTTTCGACCCAACGTGAGGTCTTCGAGCGTATGACCGTCGCAGCGGTCACGTTGGACGATCCATTGACGGCGGAGCGTGAAATGGACCGTGCCTTCGCGGCCCTCTTGCGCTATCGCAGGCCGATTTACATCGAGATTCCCCGCGATATGGTTCACGCACCGCTCGCCGCCGGCGGTCGGGCACAGTGGCTCGAGGAGGAACGCAGCGATCCCGCCGCCTTGGAAGAAGCGATCGGGGAAGTGCGGACCATGCTGGCGTCCGCCAAGCGCCCGGCGATGCTGGTCGGAGCCGAAGTGGGGCGGTTCGGCCTTGAGGACGCGCTGGGCCGTTTAGTCGAGCGGCTCAACATTCCCATCGCCTCCACCCTGCTCGGAAAATCGATCATTCGGGAAGATCATCCCTTGTACGTCGGCGTCTACGGAGGCCTGATCGGCCGCCAGGAAGTGCAGGACTTCATCAACGATTCCGACTGCCTGCTCATCCTCGGCTCGATTCTCTCCGATGTTGAAGATTTGGATGCTCGCTCCCCCTTGCTGTCGGAAGGGCGAACGATCCATGCGACAGCCGACCGGGTGGCCATCAAGCATCACCGGTACGAGTCCATCAAATTCGAGGACTTCGTCCAGGGCCTGGTCAGCGCCCCGCTCCCATCCTTTCCGCTGCGTACCCTGCCGGCTCACAACGTCGCCGTCGCGGCCGCCCCTCCGCGTGACAGTCCTATTACGCTGGCCGGCCTGTTCCGGCATCTCGATACGGTCTTGACGGAAAAGACCCTGGTCATCGCCGACGTCGGTGAGTCGCTGTTCGCCGGGGCCGATCTCCATGTCCGCCACCGCTTCGAATTTTTATCCCCAGCCTACTACACCTCGATGGGATTTGCCGTGCCGGCCGCCCTGGGCGCCTCATTCGCCAACCCCGCCTTGAGGCCCATCGTGCTGGTCGGCGACGGGGCGTTTCAGATGACGGGCACGGAGCTGGCCAGCTGCGTCCGGTACGGCCAGGCCCCCATCGTGATCGTGCTGAACAATCGCGGATACTCGACCGAACGGGAAATCCTGGAAGGCCCGTTCAACGATGTGCACGAATGGCAGTATGATCGCCTGTGCGATGTCATCGGCGGTGGCGTGGGCTCAAAGGTCCGCACCCAGGGGGATTTTGAGCAACAGCTGGCGGCCGCGGTCGCCGATCCGGGCCAGCTTCATTTACTGAATGTCCTGCTGGATCCCGCTGACCGCTCCCCCGGCATGATGCGTCTCGCCCACCGGTTGGGAAACAAACTCTCCACTGACAAGCCGTAAGCACATCGAACTGCTTGGCCGGCCCTACAGCAGTGGAGGGTCACGCCTCTAGGCATTCCTCCAGTTCCGTCCCCAATCCTTCACGATCCGGCCGTTTTGGTGTCAGGAACCATGGCATACGGCCTGCACTCCTCTACCGGTGTGCCTCCCCATACTCCTGCAATCATGAGACATTGGGTCTTCTTTACGGACCTCGATCGATGCTTGCTGACCAGCACGGCCGGTTCAATCGATGAAGCCCGGCCCACTCTGGCAGCCCTGAAGGCTGCTCACATTCCTGTCGTCTTCGTGTCGGGGAGGACTAGAGCCGAGATCGAACCGCTGCGCCAGACCCTCCAGCACGAAGATCCCTTCATCGTCGAGCACGGCGCCGCCGCGTTCGTGCCGCGAAACACGTTTGACTTTGCGCTCCCCCGCAGCCGACGCCGCGCATCCTATGACGTGGTCGAATTGGGCACCCCCTATGCGATGCTGCGCGACGTGCTGAAACAGGTCGAGGAGGCCGTGAATACCCCCCTGCGCGGGTTCGGCGATCTCTCCATCGAAGAGATCATGCGTGCGACGGGATTGCCGCGCACCGAGGCGCTACGGGCAAAGTTGCGCGAGTATGACGAACCGTTTCTTTTCAAGGGCCCCGACGCGCTGAAGCAGGACGTCATCCGCCAAATCGGCGCACGCGGTTTGCGGTGCGTGCAAAGCGACGGATTTTTTCATGTGACGGGCCTCAACGACGTCTCCAGAGCGGGAGATATTCTCCTGGAGGCCTATCGGAGGAAATGGAGCACCGGATCGGGCGAGGACTCTTTCGAAACGGTTGCGATCGGGGAAACGATCGAGGATCTTCCCTTGATCTCGAGCGTCGATCGAGCCGTCCTGCTCCAAAAGCCGGACGGCTCCTATGACGAGCACGCGCACGGTCCAGGCCTCATTCGAGCCGTAGGGATCGGATGTGCGGGATGGAGCCGGGCCGTCGAAGATTTATTGAAGCTCGCGGCCTGAACGATGCGTCACAAGGATTTCTTGGAGGCGAAGACGGTCGCGTCGCAGGCCAGATACTTGATTTGCTTCATTGGAACGATGATCACCTCACGCGGCGAGTCGACCTCCAGGACTTCCATGTCGTCGCTGATGGTGTGACGGATCGCGTCCTTGACCAGCAATTCCTGGTTATCCACAAACACGACTTTGACCCAATACTGCACAGGCGACTCCTTCCTCGCGAGACCGTTTCTTCCTGCGCCGCAACGCGGCGTGATTATACTGAGGCCGGGTACACCTCGCAACTTGCCCGCTAGACCGCGCTTCAGTACAGTACAGACATGAGCACCGGCCACAGCCGCGCGGTATCGCGCGTTCTCCTCTGGATCGCGCTGTTCTGTAGCGTGGGTTCATCGGACTTCGTTCACGCGCAGGTGATGGGCGAGAAGGCCGAAATGGGACGGCTACAGGCGAAGGCGGAGGACGCGATGGCCAATGACGACCCGGACGGCGCCGCCATGGCCATGGGGCGCGCGGCACTCATGGCGGCCCAACTCAGCAAGAAAGAGACAGGCGCCGCGTCCCAAGTCTACCGAGCTCACGAGGCGCTCTTTCGGTCGCAGGAGCATACGTACCGAGCCGTCGCCCTGTTCCGTCGGGCGGGCGGACAGCTTCCGGCTTCATCGGGCGTATGCGGGAGCCTTTCGCTCGCCCGGAACACCCTTCGTCAGTCGGTTGAACTGGTTCCGGCCCCCTCCTCACAACCGGTTGCGGCCGATCTCGCACGGCTTCACGAAGCGGCGGACAATTGGGCGACGGTCATCGACGCGTTGTTCACCGACTATCAATGCTCGCAGCGCGACGCCTCTAGTCCTCCTCAGGATTGATGATATGCAGCCCCGCCGTTTTGGAGGCGGCCAACAGTTGTGTGTCGGCACTGACGACCGTCAGGCGCAGCGGCTTCAATTCGAGGGCCAGGGCTAGATGCATGACTTGCGGAGCCCGCAAGAAGGGATATTCCAAGACCAATTCCTTCGTCGCCAAGTAGGTCGCCATCGTAGGGAGAATAAACTGGTACAGTCCCTGCCGCGACTCGATTTCGAACTTGTAGATGACCGAGTAACAGTCGTCACGGGTGATTTGGCCCTCTTGCGCCCGCGTGGCCAGCGTGGCGTAGAAATCGGTGACCGTCCAGGTCGGCAGAATCGCCACCTTCCCGCGCTTGACCATGAGCTTGTTGACGATGCGGGTTCCCCGTTCCATGCTGTACCGCTTCACGAGCGCCGAGGAATCGAAGTAGTAGTACGGCATGCTGTCAGACCCTCCCCTTCAAAATGACCTGAGCCAGCGGCGCCTGCAAT
>JBDZVU010000009.1:0-66179 GCA_040255845.1 Nitrospiraceae bacterium
GGCGCTTCCAAATGGCCGAGGGGGTCGGCTTGCTCCATACCATTGAACCCAGCGTCGTCTATGAGTACGTCCCGCGGACGGATCAGTCCAGCATTCCGATCATCGACCAGGTGGATGACCTTCCGGCCAAAAACCTCCTGACGTATGCGCTCCGCAGCCGCGTTTTAGAGCAAAGTGGCAGTACGCTGTTCAACTGGCTGGACTTGACCCTGGCGCAGAGTTATCACGTCGGCGCCCTTCAGACGCAGGCGCGGGATTTTGCGCCCGGCGTGTTGCCTCCGCTGGGTACCGTGACCCAGCCGCTGCAGCCGGCGACGGTGGACATTCAAGGGAAACGCTTCTCGGACCTGTGGATGCGGGCCGTCATCGGCAACAATCTGCCGGAGTTTCCCCTGGCGCAAAACGCTGCGATGGCGTTCGGCAAAGGGGTCGGGATTTCTCCGAACGTCCGCCCGCCCATCAGCCAATATCTGACCATCGATGCGTTTTTCGACCCGTATCGGGCCGGCGAAATGAGCCAATTCAACACCGATCTACGCTTTCAGCAGGGCACGGACTGGTACGTCGACATCGGTCAACGATATGCGCGCGATGGCGCCCGCACGAAGCGGGGGGACATTTGGAATCCCATCTCCTTCAATGAGGTCTTCGCGCCGACGGAAGAGATTCAGTTCGTCACGGCGGGGGGTGGGTTCCGCACACCTTGGGGATGGACGCTCGGAGGAAAAGCGTATTACGATGTCAAAAATCGCCGAAGCCCGGAGTACGACGTCGTGGCGCTGTACCAGAATCCATGCAAGTGTTGGTCGCTCGGCCTGTACTACCTGCAGTTTCCCGACCGCGCCCAGTATAATTTCATGTTGAGCCTGACCGGCATCGGATGGACGGAGAATTTCGGGACGGCGGTCATGCGGCAGCTCCTGATGCCGTTGTTGTGGGGCGACCGGGGTCTGCCGTGGGCGTCTCCGGGCGGGCCTTACGGGCGGCAGCAGCAAACCCAGCTGAGCGAGCCGATCCAGGCGGGACGCTATTGATGGCACAGGCTCCGGCGAAAGCGAGTCAGTGGACGGCAGGAGGCCTCGCGATCGTCGCCCTCCTCGGGTGCGCAACTCCGGTGGCGGCTCCTCCAGACGGTTCTCCCCACCTGGGTCGAGCCAAAATCTATCTGGCTGCGGCGGACTATCGGCGCGCCATCGAGAGCTGCCAGCAGGAAGTGGCGGAACGTCCCTCCGGGACGGCCTATGTCTACCTCACCTATGTCTATCAGGCATTAGACGCCTATATCGACGCGCTGGCCCGCGCCGACCGCTGGGTGCTTGTCGAGCAACTGGCCAGGAGCCTCGGCTCGCAGCGGCCGGAGGAGCTGATCGAGCAGCCCGATGTCCTGGCCCGTATCGCCAAGGAGTTGATCCAGGACGCGGCCCGGCGCCAGGCTGATGTCGCCGCTGGGATGGCGGCCCGCCTCGATGCGGAGCGGGTCAACGTGCTGTGGAAGCAACAGACCGGGTGGCGGGAGCAGCATCCGGACGGATGGTGGCTCGGCGTACCGTCCGAGTGGAACTGGGAGGGCCGACCGGTTCGTTGACACCCCAAACCGGGGTGGGGTACGATGCCTCCTCTGTTTGAGGACGTAGGCTGACTCTCTGAAGGAGGATATGGACGTGGCTGGTGATGCCGTGAAAGTCGAAGATTCCACGTGGGATGCCGAGGTGATGAAGGCCAATGAATTGGTCATGGTGGACTTCTGGGCCGTCTGGTGCGGTCCCTGCCAGATGGTGGCACCCATTATCGATGAATTGGCCAAGGAATACGCCGGGAAAATCAAGGTCTGCAAGCTAAATACCGATGAAAATCCAGAGGTTGCGGGCCGCTATCAAGTCATGAGCATCCCCACGATCCTCTTTTTCAAGAACGGGCAGCCGGTCGAGAAACTCGTCGGTGCGCGGCCCAAGCGCCAGTTCAAGGAAGTGATCGATTCGCTTCTGGCCCAGCATGCCGGAACCGCGTAAACCGTAACGCGCCGCAGCCATGCTGACTGAGCTGCGCATCAGAAATTTCGCGCTTCTCGAGCAGCTCGATCTCAGTTTCCAATCCGGGTTCACCGTCCTAACCGGCGAGACCGGGGCAGGCAAATCGCTTTTGATCGACGCGATTGCGCTCCTCGTCGGCGGTCGCGCCTCTACGGAGCAAATTCGATTCGGGGCCGAAGAGGCCCACCTCGAGGCCGCGTTCCAGCTTCCGGACCAACACCCCCTCCTCGACAGACTGCGAGCCCAGGACCTCCTGGGCCCGCAGGACTCTCAGCTCATCATTCGCCGCATCATTGCCCGCTCGGGCAGGAACCGGGTCTACCTGAACGGCACCCTCAGTCCGGTCAGCTTGCTGGAAGAGTTCGGAGGGACGCTGGTCGATATCCACGGCCAGTATGATCAGCAGAGCCTTCTCTCGGCGGCGACGCAGCTGGAGGCGGTCGATGCCTTCGCCGATCTGTACGAGCTTCGGGAGGGGTATCGGGAGGCGTATGGGCGTTGGAAGCAGTCGTGCCAGGAGCGCGCTGCGTTGGCCGAGGACATCGCGCAGGCGTCACAGCGGGAAGAGTTTCTCCGGTACCAGCGGCAGGAGCTGGAAGAGGCCGCGCTCAAGATCGGAGAGGATGAAGCGATGTTGGCCGAGCGGCGCCGACTGGGCGCCGCCGAGCGTCTAGGACGGTGCGCGGCTCAAGTATTGGACCTCCTCCAGGGGGAGGGGAGCGGCGTGTTGGCCAATCTGGCGGCAACGGAGCGGGCCCTGGGCGAACTCATCCAGGTGGACGGGAGCGCGGCCGAAATCGGAACGCTGGTCTCCGATGCGAAGGTCCTGCTCAAAGAGGCGGCGCAGCTCATGCGGAACTATGCCGGCCGGCTGGAGGCCGATCCGAGCCGCTTAACCGCGATCGAGGACCGGCTGGCGGTCATCCGTCATGTGATCAAGAAGTACGGAGGGACCATCGAAGCGGCCCTCCAAGCGCAGCGCCGCATCGGGGAGGAGCTTCAGAACATCGAGCACGCGGACGAGCGGCTGGAGGCCTTCGATCGGCGCATCGCCGACGAGCGGCGGGCGGTGGAGCAGCTGGCGAAGCAGTTGTCGAAGAAGCGCAGCGACGCCGCCAAACGGATGACCAAGGCGGTGCGGGCAGAATTGGATGCGCTGAAGATGGGGCAAACGCAGTTTGCGATTCAGGTACTGACCGAGGCCGGGCCCGAGGCGTTGGGGCCTGACGGAGCAGATCGGTGCGAATTCCTCTTGTCGACGAACGCCGGGGAGCCGCTCAAGCTCTTGTCCCGCGTGGCGTCTGGAGGAGAACTGTCACGCGTCATGCTGGCCCTGAAATCGGTGCTGGTGGGAGCCGATCGAGTGCCGGTGCTCATCTTCGACGAAATCGACACGGGTGTGGGTGGAGGGGTGGCGGCGGCGATCGGGAAACGGCTGAGGGCCTTGGGCGCGTATCATCAAGTGTTCTGCATCACCCATCTGCCGCAGGTGGCTTCGCAAGCCGACCAGCATCTCTGCGTGGAAAAAGCGCATGGCAAGGATCGGACGGTGGCGACAGTCCGGGCATTGACGGGGACGCAGCGCGAAGGGGAAATCGCCCGCATGCTGGGCGGCGACGCCATTACGCCGAAGGTCCGCGCGACTGCCGCGGAGCTCATCGCGCGCGCGCATCAATGAAGCAGGTCGTTCAGGATTCCGGCGTGCGTCCGGGGGTTGAAGCAATCGCCATGGCGGGGAGAGAGGCCTTGCATTCCGTCAGCACCTGCGCGAAGAGGTCGGCCAGCGAGGGATCGAACTGGCTGTTCCCCTGCAGCATGATATACCGGATTGCCTCGTCGATAATCATGGGGGAGCGGCCAGGGGTTTCGGCGGTCAGGTGGTCGAACACCTGGGCGATGCAGACGATCCGCGCCAGCAGCGGGATGCCTTCGCCCTCCAGCCCGTGGGGATAGCCTTTCCCATCCCACCGTTCGTGGTGATACGACACAATCTGGCCGATTTCGGCCGGCAAGCCGAGCGCCAAAATCATGCGGGCGCCCAAGTCAGGATGTTCCCTGCATGAGGCCGCTTCGCCGGACGGCAGGATTTGATCCTCGGAAAACCGGTAGCCGGGCAGGCTGATCTTCCCGATGTCGTGCAGGAAGGCGCCCATGGCGAGATGCTTCTGCTCGTTGGCGGTCAGCTCGAGGCGATTGGCCATCAGCGTGGCGTAGAAACTCACCCGGCTGGAGTGATTGAGGAGTTGGCGATCCTTGGCCTCAAGAATGTCGGAGAGCAGCGGCAACAGATCCTCGCCGTCCGGTCCATCCGCCGCCTCGGGCTGCCGGAGGCGGCCTATCGCGAAGTAGCCCCTTTTCAAGGCTAGCCAGGCGTCCGCGCTCTCGGGCTCGCCTCCCCACAGGGACGGCGTGCGGTGGATGAATTCACGGATGAAATCCAGCCGGTGCTTTTTCTCGAGCGTTTGATTGATCAGCGTGATCAGTTCGGTCACGTTGAAGGGTTTGAGCAGATAGCCGGCCGCTCCGTGTCGAATGCCTTCCATTGCCGATTTCAGGCTGCCGTAGCCGGTGATGATGATGACTTCAATATCCGCATGGTGGTGCTTGATGTCCTGCAGGAGATCGATGCCCTGCCGGTCGGGGAGCTTTTGATCCAGGGTGATGAGGTCGATGGGTTGTTCGTTCAGGATGTCCAGCGCTGCCTTGGCGTTCTCTGCGGACCGGATATTGAAGAAGGGCCGAAGGATGACTTTGAGCGCGTCGCGCGGTCCCGCCTCGTCGTCTACCACCAAGACCGTCGGTTTCACGCTGCTGCAGGATTCCATCGTAATCATGCGTATGGTCTGATCTACCCCTAAGTACGTATTCTGTCAAGCAATAGCCATTCCTTTTCCACTATTTAGAACGGCGCCATCAACAGATGGTAGGGTGCTTACGTAGATATTCTGTATGTAGATATTACGAGAGGAACAGTAGGTACTTAGGGATAGGGCCGAAAAAGCCAAACGTGGGATAAATCGCGCAGTGGAACGGCGAAAGTGTGTTATTCCTGCACTACCGGTTCAGGGTCTTGTGCAGGGCCATTGTCCGGGCGTCCGATGCCCAGCGTGTCCATGCGGTATTTCAACATGCGGCGGCTGATGCCGAGAAGATTGGCGGCGTGCGTTTGCACATAGTTGGTACGCTTGAGGGCATCCAAAATGATTTCGCGTTCAAATTCCATGACCGCCTTCTCGAGCGACATGCGGCCGGCGAGTGTGTCGTCCCGCAGCGACGAGGAGCGCGTGTCGTTCTTCAGGATGCTGGGCAGGTGTTCCGGGCTGATCTCCTTGGCATTCTGCGACCAGATGAACGCCTGCTCGATGATATTTTCCATTTCCCGGACATTCCCCGGCCAGGGATAACGGGTGAGCAGTTCCAGCGCCTCCTTACCGAACTCGATGTGCGGCCGCTTCTCTTCTTCCACCCGCTTGGCCAGAAAATGTTTGGCGAGCAACGGCACGTCTTCCCCCCGCTCGCGCAGGGGAGGCAGATAGAGCGAAATCACGTTGATCCGGTAGTAGAGATCTTCCCGGAACTGCCCCTTCCGGACGAGCTCGTCCAAATTCTTGTTCGTTGCGGCCACGATCCGCACGTCCACCTTGATGGGCTGGACGCCGCCGATCCGCGTGAACTCGCGTTCCTGCAGAACGCGCAGCAGCTTGGCTTGGGTCACGGGACTTAGATCGCCGATCTCGTCAAGAAAAAGGGTGCCGCTGTTCGCCAGCTCGAATTGTCCGACGCGGCGCGTCGTGGCGTCGGTAAACGAGCCCTTCTCGTGACCGAACAACTCGCTCTCAATGAGGGTCTCGGGAAGGGCCGCGCAATTGAGGGCTACGAAGGGCCGCTCCCGTCGGCTGCTGTTGTAGTGAAGGGCTTTGGCGACCAGTTCTTTGCCGGTGCCGCTCTCTCCCGTGATAAGCACGGTGGTCCGGCTGTCGGCCACTTGCTCGATCTTCGAGTAGATCTCCTGCATGCCGGGGCTTTTGCCGATCAAGTTGTGAAAGGCATACCGCTGGACGACTTGCGCACGCAGCTGTTTGACCTCGCGCTCCAGTTCCTGTGAATTGAGCGCCCGATCCACCACAATGCGAAGCTCTTCGACGTCAAAGGGCTTCGACAGGTAGTCTGCCGCGCCGAGCTTCATCGCATCCACGGCGGTCTTGACCGACTTGGTCCCGGTCAACATGATGACCGGCGTCATCTTGCTCTCGGACCGCAGAGTCTGCAGGACCGCCAGCCCATCGGTTCCCGGCAGAATGACGTCCAGCAGCACGAGATCGGGGCCTTCCTTGCGGAAGACCTCCAGTCCCTCCTGGGCATCGGCTGCCTGCAGGACGTCGTAGGACGATTCAAGCACCATTTTGAGCGAGGTGCGCACCCGCGCCTCGTCGTCGATCAGTAGGACCCGTTTCTTACTGTCCACAGGACTCCCGTTGGGTGGTCATATCAGCGCTGGCAGGTTGATGCGGAACCGCGTGCCCACGCCCTCGGTGCTCTGCACCTGAATCTCGCCGCGATGTTCGCGGACAATCTGGTGGGCGATGGTCAGGCCTAGACCGGTTCCGCCGCTTTCGCCGCTTGTGGCTTTCGTGGTGAAGAATGGGTCGAAGATGTGTTCGAGATTTTCCGGCGAAATGCCATGGCCGCTGTCTTCGATTTCCACCTGGACCCACGGTTGATCGAGCTTCATGAGCCGATTCGTCCGCACCCGTAGCACGCCGCCCGCCTGGCCCATGGCATCCATGGCGTTCAGCAGGAGATTCAGCAAGACCTGCTTGATTTGTTGACGGTCTAACATGACACGAGGCAGTTCCGGCGCCAACTCTTTTTCGATCTTGATCCCCAGGCTGTCGGCCTTCACCTCGATGAAATACAGGCATGACGCCGTGATGTCGTTCACGTCTTCATCGGTGAGCTTCGGCTCCATGTATCGGGCGTAGTCGAGGATCTCTTGAATGAGGCGTTCGATGCGATGGACGTCGTCAAGGACGACCTTGCTGAAGTCCCGGATGAACTCCGCGTCGTCCTTCCGCTCCGGGGCCAGTTGGATGAACGTCTTGATGGAGGTCAGCGGGTTCCTGATTTCATGGGCAAAGCCCCCGGCGATGATTTCGAGGGAGCGCAGGCGGTCCGTCCGCCGCATGAGGGTTTGCGACTGATGTAGATCTTCATAGACCAAGTGGGAATCCAGTGCATTGGCTCCGTTTTGTGCCACGGCACTCAGCAGGTCCAAGGTCTCCGGGACCCATCCGTCGGGATCACAGGCGGCAAACAACGTAAAGCCGACCAATCGCCCCTTGGTGATGAGCGGTAGGGCCGCTGCGGCCGGGAAACTCTGAAGCGCCTCGGCAGCCTCATCGGCGGCTGGCACTCCGTGCCTTGAGGGGGCATCCGCAATGAGCTGTTGGTGTTCGGATAAATGCCGGACGAGCGGGTGGCTAAGCGGAAGGGCCGTGCATCCGAACTCGTCGGGGCCCTGGCTGGTGAGCCGCCGGTACTGCTCGCGTTCGCGCTCGAGCAGATACAAGGCGCTTTGGGTGGCGCCGCCAATGTCGGACAAGGCAGCGAGGATGCGTTCCGCGGAGGCCGACAGGTCGGTGATGCGCCCCATGTCCCGGGCAAACTGCGTCAACCGCTGAAGTGATTCTGAGCCGGACTGGACGGGGGCGCGATAGGCTGCGAATGAATCAGTCATAAGGCGACAGGCCGGCCACGAGGGAGCGGCAGCCAGGGGTTTCACCAGGCGGAAGTATACACGGGGAGCAGGGTTTCAGCCAGGAGATTTGCCCTTGCGGGCAAGCGCTACCAGGAGCTGCCCGTCAAAGGCCGGGCGGATCTGAACAGGAGAGGCACCGGCATGGAAAAGCAACGCGGCCAACTCCTCGCGGCCGTATCGGTGGAGAATTCCATGCCGGATGGCCTCGCGCAGCCGGCCCAGATAGTGGAGCGCGATCTGGCCGGGAGCGTTGAATTCGTCTTGACCCGCCGCCTTCAAATACCGGCGATAGACCGAGCTGAAGTCCGTATGGGGCTGAAAGCAGGTGAGCAGCACAGTGCCGGTAGGGGTGAGGACCCTCAAGGCATCTCGGATTGCGGTCAGCGGAGAGGGGCTGAAGCACAGTGCCAGATGGGAGACCACCCGGTCAAACGATGCGTCGGCGAACGGAAGAGGATCGTCCCACGCATAGGCGAGCCACTGCGTATCGACCCCCGACAACGCCTCGGACGCCGAGCCGCTCAGATCGCGGCGAAGCGCCGCCACCCAACGCTCGGCGGCGGCGAGGCTGTCTGGAGCGTGGCCCAATCCCACGTAGTGGACGGCGGGGGCCGGTCCGCTGTGCCGCAGCCGGGTGTAGGCGACATTGGAAAGCAGCACGCCGGCCAGATCGCCGTGTCCGCAGCCGAGGTCCAGAACGCTCGCGCCCGGTTGCAGGGGCTGCAGCAGACGATAGAGGAGATCCTTGAGGACCGCGTCTTCCTGCAGGCGGTTGAACTCCGGCCACTGTCCGGTGTGGGCGATCCACAGTGCGTCCCTGGTGGATTGCGACACATGGTGTCGTAAACGAAGGCGCTCCTGATCCACCCGCTCCTGATGGCGGATCTCGCGCTGATCTGCACGGCGCAGCTCGCCGGTGGGCAACTCTTGCCCCGCTGCGATCACGCGGTAGACCGTCTCAAACGCGGCACTGTGACGATCATCTTGCGGCCCGGCGAGCATGGACAGCGGCGCGCCCACCGGCTCGATTTTCGCGGCCGGCGCCAGGGCCCGCAGGGATGGCTCCACCTGGCCGCGAGCCGGCTCCGCAGGCTGAGGCGTCGTGACGAAGACGGCCGGGAGTCGCAAGGCCGCCACGTCGTCCGTCGACTCAGCCAGCGTCCCGTAGCCGCCTTCCCGGGCGTCGGCCAGGAACTGGTCCAGATTCACGTTCAGGCCCCAAAGATTGGCGATGCCCCGCCGTACACCCTTGGCGTGGTCGCTGAGTACGTCGCGATGAAAGGCGGCCGTGAGGGCGCTCTGCAAATCCAGCACCGGATCGATCAAGAGCGCAAGCGCGTCGCTGCCGGTCGACGCCAGCGCCTTCAGCGCCACGCGAGCCCCAACGTCCTCGGCGAGGACGGTGACAGGCGCGGTGGGCCACGTGGAGCGGGTAAACTCCAACACCTGGGCGAGATCCGCCTGCATACTTCGCAGCGCGGTTTGCAGCGCATCGCCGTCGCTCTGACCGAGGTGGTTGGTGTGGTCGTATCGCAGTACGCGCAGGCGGTTGGCGGCGAGGAAGAACGACAGCGGCACATAATCCGCCTGGGTCTTGCCGAATCCCGGCACGAGCACGACCACCGGCGTGGCAGGCGACACCTGGTGCCGGGCGTGGTCGTCGGTAATCGCGATGACCTGCTGCCGCATGTTGCGGCACTCGCGGCGCGCACTGACGATCCCGGACCGTCCCGCGATATGCCCCAGATCGGTTGCGAATCCGACATGCTGGGCGATCACTCGATTGATCTCGCGCTCCGCAAAGGGAAGCATCCGTTGAAACCGCAGGCCGACACGCCGACCCGGTTGTGCCGCGGCGGGGCGCAGCTCCGACGGAACCGCGTGATCTGGCGCCGTCCAGACGATATGGGCCGAGAGCACCGCTTCCGGCGCATCCGGCTCATGGACTGGCGGATGGCCGGGTGCTCCAATGGCTGAAAAATGGAGCGACAGAGACTCTCCGAGGGCGCCCGGGGCCTGTTTCATTTGAAGTGCCGCGCCGCCTCGACTCATGTTCACCAGCAGAGCCAGGGGCCGGTGAGAGGCGGGTTCGCCTTCGCGCAATTCAACCTTGGCCGGCAGGGCGACTCGCACCCGCAGCGCCTCACGGCGTTCCGGCGCGTCCCCGGCCGCGGCGGCGGGAAGGCTAGGATCAGCCGGCTCATCCGGCTGGGACAGCAACGCTTCGAGGCTCAACGCGACCGTTCTCGCGCGCGCCTCCTCTACGAACGAGAGGAGGATCTGCTCTTCGACCGGCGACAGGCCCATGAATCGCAGGGCGAGACGGGAAGGCGACGAGGGTATGCCGTCAGGGGCGGTCGTTCGGTCATGAGCGGTGGCCTGTAGCTCCAGGACGCTTGCGGCGGTCTTGAGCACGACGTAGGCGGGTTGGTCCTCCAGCGTCGGCAGGACGCCGTCCACTTCAACCGTTGCCCCTCCACCGCTCAGCGACGTGACCCAACCTTCTCTGGACACGTTCCCGATGGTGAGGGTGGCCGGCAGGTGAACCGAAGCCCGGGGCGCTTGACGCCGATCGGGCAGTGCCGGAGCGGGGGCGAATGGCGGCTCCGGCAAGAGGAGTGGGGAAGCAGGGGCGGCGGGCTCGACCGGTATGGGCGGGCGTGGCGTCGATTGCGGGAGGGGTGGCGCTTCCTGATCTGTAGGGGGGAATGTGACGGGCAGCCAGACCGTCATGGCCAGCCGGCCGTCCGGCGGAAGCCGGAATTCCAGCGTGCCGCCAAGCCGCTGGACGAGGCGATACGCTCTCAGGAGATCGCCCACCTCCTGAACCGGTTGTGCTTCGTGCGGAAATTCCAGCGAGACTTCCTCGATATGAACCTGCACGCCTGTTGCTTGAGTTCCGGCAAAGAGGCTTTGCTGAAAATCCGCGACGGGAGCACCCGTTGGGTCGACCGGCATCGTCGTCAGCCGAAGGCCATGTTCCGGATTCGCCGCCGCCACATGCCGCTGGGCATGGGACAGGAGGATGACGAAAAACTCCGTCGCGGTTTCCCGATCGCCGGTGAAGGGGGGGAGCTCCGCCGCATACCGTCGCTCGATGCCCGCACGATCCAGCAGCGGTGGGTTGGTGGAGGCGAGGGCATGATCGAGGATGTCATGAAGGGTCTGCGGCCGACCGGCGGCTTCCCGGACCGTTTCGGCCAGCTCAGCTCCACGCTGCGCAGCTTCGGTGGCCTGCCGCAGGACGGCTTCCACCTGTTGGTCCAGCCGGGCTTCCTGCAGGGCGTTGAGCAGCTGCTGTGACTGGGCGAGGATTGCCGCCAGAGGAGCTTGCAGGGCCGTGGAAAGCGTGGACAGACGCCGCGCCGCTTGCACGACCTGCTCCTTGTCGTGAAGCTGCCGCTCCAAGCCGGCAATGCGATGCTCTTGTTGGCGGCGGTGTGATATGTCACGCAGCAGGCCGAGCGTGCCCAGATACCGTCGCTGTGGATCGTACAGGCCTTTTGCGCTGAGCTCGGTCAGGACCCGGGGCGGTTGGCCGGTCTTAGGCACCAGTTCGATCGGGACTCGGCGTGAGGCGCGCGGGCCGGTCCGACGATCGTTGAAGCGATGGCGGACCTGCTCGAGCTGATCGGCCGGCACGACGCGGGAGAACGGCGCCCCGCTCAGTTCTTCCGGCGCGTATCCCAACAGCGTCGTAACCGATGGGCTGACGTAGACGAACCGTCCCTGGGCGTCGAGCTCGTAGAGCACGTCCCCCAACGTGTCCACCAAACGGTTGTGGCGTTCCTGCGTTCGTTCCAGGGCCACGCGCAAGCCGCGCGTCTCCACGGCGCCCCTGGTATAGAGCATCAGTTCGGTCAAAAAGGCAGCGGACTTTTTGTACAGCAGAAAATCGGCGCCGGCCTGCAGCGCATTGACGGCGGCGCTGGGATCGCTGCGGTCGGTTTGCAAGACAAGGGTCGTGTAGGGGAGGAGCCGCTTCAGTTCGGGAAAAATGGAGGTGCTGCGCTCACTGGTCAGCCGCTCGTCCACCAGGATGAGATCCCAATCGGCGCGCGGCGTCCACTGCAGCGCTTCCTCCAGCGAATAGACGACTTCCACACGGCAGCCGGGGAAAAACCGCCGGAAGCTCAGCGTGACGAGTTTGACTTCCTCTCCGTGGTCGTTGACGAGTAGAACAGTCAGCGGATCCTGGGGCATAGCACGTCTCTGTTTCGAACGACGCGCGGCCGGATGATGGTGCGTACTATCCCGTTTCCCCGTCTGATGCAGACGGCGACGGACCATCGGAGCGCACGCCGTGTCGTGCCGTCTTCAATACCACAGGACTCCGCGGTAAACACAGGCTGGGAGCGGCCTAACGAGGCGCTTCTTTGGTAGGGGCCTCCTTTGGTAGGGGGCCGCAGGTGTACCGTTTTGAACGGACGAATCAGGGCGCGGCTCTTTGCCGGAACAATTGGACCCGGCAAAGAGCGCGAAGGAGACTAAGGAGCCATGGCGGTCGCCGGAGCGGGACAGGCTCCAGGCGTCATATAGAGGAGGTAGTTGCCCATGCCGTGCTGGACGGTCTGCTTGTGGAGCGGATGGTGATGCACCATCACCATCTCGTAGTCATCCGTCCTCGTCACAGGAAATCCCTGTGGGTCATTGTAGACCTGATGCCGTGGGAATTCCCGGAAGGTGCCGTCCGCATCCACGTCCGGCACCGTGCGCAGCAGGGTCTGCTTACGGGTCTTGTTTTCGAGCGCGATCATGAGCAGCTCATCGTGGCCGTGGGGATAGGCGAACTTCACGCATCCGTCCATGAGAAACTTCAGCGGGGCCCGGTGGACCTGCACACCGGGCTGAATCTCGATGCCCTCGTCGGTTTGATCGGCGCCTCGCTGCGCAAACTTGCTGTAGCAGACGATATTGACCCCCACCTGATAGACGTCCATCTCCTTCACCGGTTTCGAATCCGGCGCCATGTACATCGTGAAGGTGGCCATGACGTTTTTGGTGGGGGGCGCCTTGTGATAGAAGGCCACCACGGACATCAAATGGTCGCCTTTGGCGAGCTTCACGCCGTACCCCTCGGGGAAGCGCGCTTCTGTCATTTCAAGTCCGGCTCCTCCAAAAAAGAGCGGTTCGCCGGGACAGGACACGCTCGGCCGGTCGTTGTTCAGCATCAAGATATGGTGGAGGTAGTTGCGAGGGAGCTCCTTGCCCTCCTTCGTGAAGACGCGCGACTTGTACCCGATCAGGTACATGTCTTTGGGCAGCTGGAAAATGTGCTTGGGCATCGACGCGGCGAGCTCGCCGTCGTGTCCACTCGGAAGGTCGATGGGGCCAAAGGTCAGTGTGACGACGTTGTCTTCAATCGTGACCGTCGTCGTGACTTGATTCTTGAGCGTCGGAACCGCGTGGTGGTCATGTCCGCCCGAACCGTAGGCCGAGGTGCAGGCGAGGAGTATGCCGAGCAGAGTGAGGATCAACTGCATATGCCCTCCCGTTGAGACTGGTGACCATCGGAGGTCCGCCGTCGGCGTGTTACGGAGACGCCGGCGGTGGAGTGATCCGCTTCCACTGATAGGTTCCGCCGTGCTCCCGCGGCGGAATGTTCTTGTGCGTCCCCACGCGGGTGTACCACCACACGCCCTTGGCCTGCGTCCCGTCTTCCGACAGCAGCAGCTCAAAGCCGCCTTCGCGGTCGTTGCCGGGCTGGAACCAGGTGCCCTGCCAAAGACGGTCGACGATCTTGGTGGTGGTAAAGCGTCCGCCGTGCTGCGTATAGGGACCGTTGCCCTGCTTATCCAGAGTGGCCTTGTATCGCTTATCGTCTTCGACTTCGAGGATCTCCCATTCGCCGCTCAGGTCGACGGTGGCCGTACTGACCAAGCGTTGTGCGGAGCCGCCGTCCACGGTCTGGGCCAGCGGAGCGGACTGCATCGTGCGAAAGGATTCGTGCCACGAGAGCAGCTTCCATTCGCCTTGCCGGCGTTCCATCACGCCCGTTTCGCGCAGCGGAAGCACCGTCCGCGTCGGCTGGGCTCGGTCGCCCGCGAAGCGGATATAGTCCAGTTCCATCGTGAACCAGGCGAGGTCGCCTTTGGTCCAGACCTTCAGTTCCAGAATGGGAATCTCGAGCTTTTGGACGGCGGCGAATTCCTCCCGCATATCCCGCTCGAAATCCGTCCATCCGACATACTTGCGCCCGCCGATGGTGTAGCTGACGATGTCCGCGTCATGCGCCATGTAGCGCGCAAGTGTCGGGAGGTCTTTCTCCGCATTGGCGCGAACGAGCGTCCGGAGGGTCGTTTCGGCATCGGCCGGAGGCGGAGCGGCGTACAGGCATCCCGCCGACAAGAAGGCAAGGCTGCCCACCGTAAGGATCGTCATCCTGAGCATCCGCGTATTCCTCGATCTCGCGTAGGTAAAGGGGATGTGAAGGACTGAAAATGAGGCTACACGGGCGGTCTGGTGTTGTCAACGGTGCTGAGACGGCGTCAGGGGTGCGCGACCACGATGACGGTCACATTGTCTTCGCCGCCCCGTCTCAACGCTTCGCCGATCAGCGCGTCGCACGCGCGGATAGGGTCGCCTTTGGCCTGGGCGCACAGGGTCTCGATGTCCGGGTCCTCGAGCATCTTTGTGAGTCCGTCGGAGCACAGCAGCAGCATGTCGGGTGAGTCCAGCGGAAAGGCGGCCACGTCCGGCTTCACGGCGCCCGGCATACCGAGCCCGCGCGTCAGGACATGACGTTCCGGGTGAGTCCGGGCGGCGGCCTTCGTCAGAATGCCGCGCTCGAGATACCGTTCGATCAGGGTGTGGTCGCGCGTCAGCGGAGTAAGGGCGCCGGCCCGGAACCGATAGGATCGGCTGTCACCGACGTGCGCGACATGGGCGGTCGGGGTGGGCGTCGAGACGATACACAGCACGACGATCGTCGTCCCCATGCCTTTGAGCTTGGGTTCCACCTTCGCGCGTCCCAGGATGGCCTCGTGGGCCTGCATGACCAAATCGGTGAGGTAGGCAGCGGGCGTCGAGTGGCCTTCATGGACCGCGCCGGAGAAGACTTCGGCCCGGGACTTGACGGAGGCTAGGGCCGTCTGGGCGGCGATTTCGCCGCCCACGTGGCCACCCATGCCGTCGGCCACCGCCCAGAGCCCTGCATGATCCAGGGTCAGAAAGGCATCCTGGTTCGAGGCGCGGACAAGACCGATATCGCTTCGGCCGATGCCGACCCAGGCACTCATTCCTGCCCCGGCATGCGGGCGAATTCCGCGGTTCGAGGCGCCGCCTCTCCGGTCGGCGGGCCGAAGCGCGCGCGCAGGTCGTCGTGCAGGAGCGCTGCGAGCGGGACCAGGTTCTCCGTGTCGGCCTTGTTATACGCGAGGAGCAGATCCAGTGCGTGCTGATCCCCCGTGGCGTTCCAGCGGGTCCAGAGGCGCACGGCATCCCAGCCGTCAAGTCCTTGCACGGTCGGATCCCGTTCGATGCCCACCGCCCGCTCAATGGCCTTCAGGCCTCCTCGCAGGTCGAGTCGCCGTGCCGCGAAGCACAGATCGAAGTGCGGCAAGTCCAAGCGGAGATGCGGAAAGTGACTCTTCAGGTACGGGACGTCGAACCCGGTTCCGAAAAACGTGACGAGCAGCTCCCCTTGATCCAATTCCTCCTGCAGCCGGTCGGTGGTGAGATTCTCACCGTGCACGAGGGTGGTCGTGCGGCCGTTCCGATGGAGCCCCACCACGGTGACATGGCCGTGGCCCGCCACGGAGCCGGTCGTTTCAATGTCCAGATAGATGATCTTGGAGCGGCAGACCTCGTAGAACCGCCAATGTTCCCGTAGGGGCAGCCGCGACGCGAAGAAGCGCCAATCCCCAGCCGCGAGCTGCGTGCAGGCCGCGGCGAGCTCCTCATCGTACCAATCCTTGCGCGCGGCGGAGACACCGCGGATCCTCGGCTCCCGGAGGAAATCTTCCCAGTGGACGACTCCTTGCTGCCACAGCTTGCGCTCGGTGGCCGCGCCGATGCCTTGCAGGAGCACGAAGGTGGACGTCAGCATAGCGGCCCGGATTGTACAGGAGCCGCCCCACGTACGCCAGCGCGGCCCCGAGCGACGGCATGCCGCCTTGATTTCGGCCGAGACGACCGGGTACAGTCCGCGAAGATCGTCACCGTGTCGCCTGAGAATTTTGCAGTGGGTATGCCGGAACCGCCGAAGCGCATCCGCATCATCGTCGGAGGAGTGCGGCTCGAAGCCGAATTGAAACCCAACAAGACGGCGGGCGAGGTGTTTGCCGCACTGCCCGTGCAGGCGGCATTGAATACGTGGGGGGAAGAGTTTTTCTTCAAGCTGCCCGGAGTGAAGGACTACCGGGAAACCGCGACCACTCAAGTGAAGGTCGGCGACATCGCCTTTTGGGGAGCCGGGCAGGTGCTGGCGATCTTCTTCGGCCGCACGCCGATGAGCCTGGGGCCCGATCCGGTGCCGGCCGACCGCGTGAACGTCATCGGGCGGATCGTCGGCGATGCCACGCAGCTGCGGCAGGTGATGGATCACAACACGATCCGCGTGGAACAGGTGTAACGCGATGCGCCTCTCGAAGGAGCGGATCCGGCACATTGCCGAGAGCGTGGCGACGAAGCTGCACCAGGAAGGGCACGTCGAGCTGGTTGGAGACCGCAAGAGCCTCGTTGAGGCGTTGAACCAGGCCGTCACGGACGAGCTGTCGGTCGAAGACCGGTTGAACGCCGAAGTGCGACAGCTGCTCAAAGCGTACGACAAACAAATCGAGCAGGGCCAGGTCGACTACCAGAAGATGTTTACGATGATCAAACAGAAGCTGGTCCGCGAGCGGGGCCTCATTCTCTAGCGCTCCAGCGCCGCTCCGACGACGCCATGTTGAGTGAAGACAAGACGAGCCACCTCTCCCACGTCATTTTGACGGCCGTCAAAAAGCACTCCGCCGTGAAGATGACAGGCGACGAAGGCAAAGCACTGCGCGCCATCAAGCAGGTGCTGGCGGCCGAGCTCGCTCAGGAGGCGGAGATCGACCGCAAAGTGAAAGCCAAGCTGGCGTCCTATTCGCGCGGCATCATCGAAGGCGGCGCGGAGTGGGAGGTGCTCTACCGCAAGACGTTCGAAGAAGAGAGCCGTAAACACACGAAGGCCTGACGGCCGCTAACACACTCGAGGTACCATGACGTACGCATCGCTGTTCCTGACGCTGTGCCTCCTCGCGACCGGAGCTGCCTGCGCAAAGAAGGCGGCCCCTCTCGTGCCGCTGGCGTTGACCACCGGCGGTGTCAAGCCCCAGGCCATTACGCTGACCGAGCAGGGGACCCAGGCCTATCAAGCCAAACAATTCGATGATGCCAAGAACTATTTCGGCCAGGCGCTCGCCGCCGCGCCGGAATCCGGCCAGGCCCACTACAACTACGCGCTGGCGTTGAATGCGCTCGGTGACGCCGAAGGCGCCCGCCAACATTTCGTGGAAGCGGCCAATTTGGCGCCCGGTGACAAGGTCATCTGGAACTCGCCCGCCCTGGCGCCGTTTGGCAACCCGCAAGGGCAGAAGGTCTACAAGGAACATCCCTATGCGACGGGCCGGCCCACGATCGGCAGCGGCCCCCGGTAGCGGATAGAAAGGAAGCCGGTTCATGGCCAAGGATGTCGCGGTCGGAGACAAGGCGCCTGAGCTCGGGATTCCCGATCAGGACGGCAAGCCGGTCACGCTGAACGACCTGAAAGGCAAGCAGGTCGTCCTGTATTTTTATCCCAAGGACGACACGCCTGGGTGCACCAAGGAATCGTGCAATTTCCGCGATTCGATCGCCACCATCAAAAAGGCCGGCGCGGTGATCCTCGGAGTCAGCAACGACGGCCAGGCCTCCCATCGGAAATTCATCACGAAGTACCAGCTGCCGTTTCCGCTGCTGAGCGACGAAGACAAGCGCGTGTCGAAAGCCTACGGCGTCTACAAAGAAAAGAGCATGTACGGGAAGAAGTACTGGGGCATCGAACGCAGCACCTTCGTCATCGACAAGGACGGCACGATCAAGAGCGTGTTTCGCAAAGTGAAGGTCGACGGGCACGTCGACGAGGTCCTCGCCGCGCTGAAATCCTGAGTGCGGCCGCCACCGGTACCGTCCAGTACCCTGCCGATCCGGTCCACCATGCCGCTTACACTCCACCGTTTCCGCCGGCTGTTCGTCTGCTGCCTCGTCCTCGCGCTGCTCACCGCAGGTGATGGGTGGTCCGCGGACAAGCTGACCGGCATCGTGCTGGTGAAGGACAGTCTCGCCGTCCCGAACCAGCCTGCCGTCATTGAAGCCGAACTGCTCGGGAAGGGGCTGTTGACCAACAGCAAGCTGGGCGGGGAGCCGCTGGAGTTGCTGGTGGACGGCGACGTGGCGGCCACAGCCATGACGGGCGGTGACGGCCGCGCGGTGCTGTCCTATGTCCCTAAGCGACAGGGCGTGATCCCGGTCACGGTGCGCGTGGGAAACAGCCCCCGGGTCGGTCCGGCTGAGGGCCAGGCCCACGTTGCGGTATGGGAGCGGCGTACCCCGATCATCGCGGTGGAACTGTCGGCGCTGGTGGAGGCGACGTCGATTCAGCCGCCGCTCCCAGGCATCGGGCTGCAACCGGCGGCGCCCAAACCGCAGCAGAACGCGGCGGAGGAGCTCGGGAAGCTCACCCAGTTCTACTATCGCGTCATGTACGTCGCCTCGACGCGCACAGGCGGCGATCCGTTCGAAACGAGCGAAGACACCAGGGCCTGGCTCAAGGCCCATCACTTTCCGGACGGCTATGTGCTCACATTACGGACCGGCGAGGAGGTGGGGGCCAAGCTCGACGAATTGCACGCGGCCGGCTGGAAATCCGTCAAAACGGGAGTCGGCCGCACCAAGAACTTCGCCGAGGCGTTTCTTTCCCGCCGGCTCGACGCCGTCATGGTGCCTGAGCCAAAAAAGGGCGACGCCCCGCGCAGAGCCAAAGTGGCGAAGGACTGGAGAGACGTGAGGAAAAAACTGTAGCGGCTTCTTCCACGAAACCAGCCAACGGAAACGAACCGGACCAACCGAATCAACCTGCCGTTCGACCGGGTCAGCGCTTGGGCTTATGGAGGTGCGTCGTGTGCCCGGCGAACAGTCCCGCTGCCTCCATCACGGTCTCGCTCAGCGTGGGGTGTGGATGGATGGAAGCGGCAAGATCTTCGGCCACGGCCCCCATTTCGATCGCAAGGACGCCTTCGGCGATCAATTCGCCGGCTCCCGCGCCGCAGAGGCCGACGCCCAGGACCCGGCCCGAGTCGCGGTCGAGCACCAATTTGGTGAGGCCGTCGTTCCGGCCCAGCGTGGTGGCCCGTCCTGAGGCCGCCCATGGGAATCGCGCGACGGTGACATCCCGACCGGAAGTCTTGGCGGCTTCTTCGGTGAGTCCGCACCAGGCGATCTCCGGATCGGTGAAGACGACCGCCGGGATCGCGGCCGGATCAAAGGCCACCGTCTGGCCGGCGATCGCACGGGCTGCGACCAGTCCTTCATGCGTGGCCTTGTGCGCCAGCATCGGCTCGCCGATGACGTCGCCGATCGCGAAGATAGACGGCTCGGCGGTCTGCAGCCGGTCGTTGACACGGATGAACCCTCGATCGGTGAGGGCGGCTTTGGTGCGGTCGAGTCCGAGCTGCTCGGTATTGGGCCGCCGGCCGACGGCGATGAGGACGCGGTCGAAGGTGGCCGTTCGCTCGCCTTCCGGGCCGGTGAGCGTGGCCGTAATGCCCTCCGGTCCCGGTGCGAGTTTCTCCACCCGTGTATTGAGGTGGATGGCGGCGAAGCGCCGCTCCAGACGCTGGTGCAGCGGCCGGACGAGATCAGCATCGACGCCGTTGAGCAGGCGGGGCAACACCTCGACTACGGTGACGGCCGACCCGAGGGCCTGGTAGACCGTGCCCAATTCCAGGCCGACGTAGCCTCCCCCGATCACCAGCAGGCGTGCTGGCACGTCAGGCAAATCGAGGGCGCCGGTACTGTCCATGACGCGAGGGTCTTCGAGTGCGAGCGCCGGCGGGGTAGCCGGTCGTGAACCGGTGGCCACGATAGCGTGGGCGAAGGAAAGCTCTCTGGGCGCTCCTTCCCCCGAGACGACCAGCGTCGCGGCATCCTTGAAGGCAGCCCGCCCTTGGATGACCTCGACGTTCCGGCTGCGTGCGAGCGTCTTTACGCCCTGGGAGAGTTTTCCGACGATCGCCTGGGTTCGCCGGCGCAGCGCCTCGAGATCCACGCGAGGCTTCGAAAAGTGGATGCCCCAGGAGCCCGCTTCCTCCGCCTCGCTGAGCAGCCGCGCCGCATGGAGCAGCGCCTTGGAGGGGATGCAGCCGCGCAGGAGACACACGCCCCCCAACCGGGTTTCCTGGTCGACCAGCGCCGTCTGCAGCCCAAGATCCGCCGCCTGAAACCCCGCGGCGTACCCCCCCGGGCCTCCGCCGATGACGACGACCTCATGGCGATCGTGTGATTCCAAGCTCTCACCTCAACCCAACAAACCAAACGAGCGATTCTAGAGCCCCAGAAACATCGCTTGGAAATCTTCGAGGACCTTGATGATTTCGTTGGTGAACCGGGCGCCGACGGCCCCGTCCACCAGGCGGTGGTCGTAGGCCACGCAGAGCGGCAGCATCCGCCGCGGCACGAGCTCGCCGTCGCGATACACCGGCGTGAGCCGGGCCTTCCCCACGCCGAGAATGCCGACCTGGGGCGGATTGACGATGGGGGTGAAGGGACCGGCCCCCAAGCCGCCCATGTTGCTCACGGTGAAGGTCGCGCCGCGCAGTTCTTCCAGCTTCACAGTGCGCTGGCGCGTGCGTTCAGCAAGGTCGGCCAGCTCCACGGATATTTGGAAAAGGTCTTTCTGATCCACGTGGTGCACCACCGGCACGATGAGGCCGGCGGGGGTGTCCACCGCGACGCCGATGTTGTAGTACGTCTTGTAGATCACTTCCCCGTTGGTGAGATCGAGCGTGGCGTTCAATTCCGGATGCGCCTTCAAGGCATGGACGACGGCCTTCAGGATGAGGCTCGTCAGCGTGAGCGTCGCCCCGCGCTTCTTGAACTCCGGAGCGTAGCGTTTGTGCAGGGCCAGCAGATCCGTGATGTCGGCCTCGGCGAATTGATGGACGTGCGGGATGGTCGTCCACGCCTGCGTCATGTTGGCCACGATTTTCCGCCGCAGCGAGGACAGGGCTTCCCGCCGCTCCTGGCCGTAGAGCGTGGTAAAGACGTTGGCCGGCTGCTCGCCGGCGTCGCCGGCTGCGGCCGATCCCAACCGACGCGACCGTTCGCGCACGTAGGCCTTCACGTCTTCCGCAGTGATCCGTCCGCCCGCTTCGGAGCCTGTGACCTGCGTGAGGTCGACCCCCAGCTCGCGGGCCAGCCGGCGCACGGACGGGGCGGCAGGAACGGCGGCGCCGTCGGAGACAGAGCGCTCGGGGGCGGGAACTGACTGCTCCGCCGGCTGCTCTGGCGCTCGTTGTGTCGGACCTGCAGGCGCAGGCGGTTGCGAACTCGGCTCCACTTGCTGATGAGCGGGCTCCGTGTGGCGGGCTTCTTCCTTGGGTGCTGGTTGCGGGGTTGGAGCGATGGTCGGCTTCTCGGCCGCGGTGGCCTTGGCCGATGCCTTGGCCTGCGGTTCCTTCCCGTCCTCTAATTCGGCCAGGGCCTGGCCGACTTTCAGGTGATCCCCCTCGCGCACCAGTAGACGCACGACCGTCCCGCCGGCCGGGGCCGGAACCGGAACGGTGGCCTTATCGGTTTCGATCTCGATCAGCGACTGTCCTTCACTCACCTGGTCACCCTCGCGGACGAGCACCTGCACGACGTCGCCGCCTTCAATGCCTTCCGCCAGAAAAGGAAGTTCCACCCGCATGGTCACCGGTCCTCTGCAGACAGGGACATGTTTACCGCTCCCACGGTGCGCGGTCGTCCGGCCGCAGCCCGAGGTCGCGGGCAGCCTGCCGCACCGTCTCCCGGTCTACCGTCCCCTGATGGCGGTGCAAGGCATAGAGTGTGGCCACGGCGACGTGCTCGGCGTCGATCTCAAAGAACCGGCGCAAGGCCTTGCGACTATCGCTCCTCCCGAATCCGTCGGTGCCGAGGGCGAGAAAGCCGCCGGGCATCCAGGGCGCGATCTGCTGGCTGACCAGCCGGACGTAGTCGCTCACGGCCACGCAGGGACCGTCGAGCGCCCGGACCGTCCGCTGCAAATAGCTCTCGCGAGGCGGCTCGTCGGGATGGAGCAGGTTCCACCGTTCGGCTTCCAAAGTCCGCTGGCGCAGGGTTTTGTAGCTGGTGACGCTCCACACGTCGGCCGCCACGCCGTAGCGGTCCCGCAGCAGGTCCTGCGCGCGCAGCGCCTCCCGCACCAACGGACCGCTCGCGAACAGATGGGCCCGGTGATGGCCGCCCTGAGGAGCGGCTTGGAACCGGTAGAGTCCCTCCAGAATGCCCTCTTCGACGCCGGGGGGCATCGCGGGCATGGGATACGTTTCGTTGTAGAGGGTCACGTAGTACAGGCCATCCCGTTGGTCGCGGTACAGGCGCCGCAGCCCGTCTTGCAGAATGACGGCGAGCTCGAACATGAACGCCGGATCGTAGGCGGCTACGGTGGGAAACGCGCTTGCCAGCAGATGGCTGTGACCGTCCTGGTGCTGCAAGCCTTCGCCCTCAAGCGTCGTCCGGCCGGCCGTGGCGCCGAAGAGGAACCCGCGGGTGCGCATGTCGGAGGCGGCCCAGAGCAAGTCACCCACCCGTTGAAAGCCGAACATCGAGTAGAAGATGTAGAGCGGGATGGTATTGACGCCGTGGGTGGCGTAGGCCGTGCCCGCGGCGATGAACGAGGACGTGGCGCCGGCTTCGGTGATGCCTTCCTCCAGAATCTGACCGTTCTTGGCTTCGAAGTAGTAGAGCAGCGAGCTCTTGTCCACCGGTTCGTAGAGTTGGCCGATGTGGGAGTAGATGCCGTATTGGCGGAAGAGCGCTTCAAGGCCGAACGTGCGTGCTTCGTCGGGAATGATCGGTACGAGATGCTTGCCGAGATCCTTGAAGCCGAGCAGACGGCCGAGCATGCGGGCGAAGCCCATCGTGGTGGACACCGCGCGGTCGCCCGAGCCCTCGAGAAACTCCTTGAACTGCTCGAGTCCCGGCGTCTGCAACGCGTCGACTTTGACGCGCCGTTCGGGAAGCGGCCCGCCCATGGCCTTGATCCGCTCTGCCAGGTATGACGCTTCGGGGCTGCCCGCCGGAGGCCGATAGAAGGGCGTCGACGCGAGCTGATCGTCGTGGACCGGCACGCCGAATCGCGTGCGAAACTCCCGCAGCTCTTGCTCGTTCATCTTCTTCTGCTGGTGCGTGATGTTGCGCCCTTCGCCGGCTTCGCCGAGGCCGTAGCCCTTGACCGTTTTCGCCAGGATCACCGTGGGCTGGCCGCGATGTTCGACGGCGGCTTTGTAGGCGGCGTACAGCTTGCGGGGGTCGTGGCCGCCGCGCAGCAGCTTGTGAATCTGCTCGTCCGAATAGTTCTC
This sequence comes from Nitrospiraceae bacterium, assembly GCA_040255845.1. Lineage (GTDB taxonomy): Bacteria > Nitrospirota > Nitrospiria > Nitrospirales > Nitrospiraceae > Nitrospira_D. The sequence continues at coordinate 23,355 of JBDZVU010000009.1, forward strand.
GACCAGCTTGAGCAGACGCGGGTCCGCGCCGAAAAAGTGCCGGCGGGCGAAGGCTCCGCCTTCCACGGTATACTTTTGGTACCAGCCGTCCACCACCTCGCCCATGCGCTTGACCAGCAGACCTTCCTCGTCGCGCGCGAGCAGCGGATCCCAGTCGCTGCCCCAAATCACTTTGATCACGTGCCAGCCGGCGCCCAGGAACAGCGCCTCCAATTCCTGAATGATTTTGCCGTTGCCGCGCACCGGCCCGTCGAGTCGCTGCAGGTTGCAGTTCACCACCCAGATCAAATTGTCCAGCCGCTCGCGTGAGGCGAGCGTGAGGGCGCCCAGACTCTCCGGCTCGTCGGTCTCGCCGTCGCCGACGAACGCCCATACTCGCTGTTGGCTGGTGTCCTTGAGCCCTCGATCGTGGAGATAGCGGTTAAAGCGGGCCTGGTAGATGGACATGATCGGCCCCAATCCCATGGACACCGTGGGAAACTCCCAATAGTCCGGAAGCAGCCACGGATGCGGGTAGGACGACAAGCCTTTGGTCCCCGGCGTGCTCTCTCCGCGGAACCGGTGCAGCATGTCCTCGGAGAGCCGTCCTTCGACGAAACTGCGCGCGTAAATTCCCGGCGCGGCATGGCCCTGAAAAAAGACCTGGTCCCCGCCCTGCGGGGCGTCCTTACCGTGAAGGAAGTGATGGAAGGCGACTTCGTAGAGGGTCGCCGCGGACGCGTAGGTCGAGATATGCCCGCCGATGCCGGGCCGCTCCTTGTTCGCCTTCACGACCATCGCCATGGCGTTCCAGCGAATGATGCTGCGGATGCGGCGCTCGATCTCGAGGTTGCCGGGGTAGGGCGGCTCCTGATCAGCCGGGATGGTATTGACGTACGGGGTGTTGACAGGCCCCGCGACGGGCGCGCCTGCCTGGCCGAGCCGGTCTCGTAGCCGCTCGAAAAGATACGCCGCTCGCTCGACGCCTTTCGCCTTCAAGACGTACTCGAGCGAGTCGAGCCATTCACGGGTCTCTTCGGGATCACTGTCGGAGTGGGCGGGGTGAGTGCGCTCGTCAGACATTGTCGCGTCGCTCGGTGGCTATTGGCCATCTTACCGAGACGGGGTGGGGGAGCGCAAAGCAAGAAATTACCGGCGTCGCAATACGGGCTGCGACACGAGCGGGGAAGAAGAATAAAAAAACCGAGTGGAGGCTGGTCTGGAGAGCGTGGCGACATGCTTGAGGTCTTGGAGGAGTTTCAGGCTTCCCGCTCGCTTCGGCGGGCTTGCACACCGCTCCTGCGCTCGACCTCGGTCCTTCTGGCTGTTCCTCTCACCGAGGCCTCCGCTCATTATTTAGGTAACGCCATGTCGCGACAAGTCAAGCCGGTTATTCGGCGGTGTGTTGTTTCGGTGTACGTCCAACGAATCCTTCGGCTGGATCGTGGCTCATATAAAGCAGATGAAACCGCAGATTTGCGATGTCCGTGATCACCATGATGCAAAGAGAGGTGTCTCCTGGCTACCAGACCGACACTCAGCCACGACGAGCACAAGGCGGCCGAAGCCGCATTCCGCGGGTTGCCGATAAATCCACGCTGGTCGAAGAAGGCGCAGCAGGTCTACGTGGGAATTGTCGCTGTGACGAATGGACGGGATATCGTGAACGCCGCCGTCAGTGGCGCTGAAATGGAAGAAACGACCGTGGCGGCATAGCCGTCCGCGCCGGGTTGGGGTGCCGCCCTTATGAGTCCGGTGGGGGGTCCAAGCGTGCATGCTGACGTGCAAGCCGAAAGGCCGCCTTAGCTTGGGAAGGCATCTGGGTCAGTATGCGGCCGCCGATCGTGTCGGTTGTGGTCGCGGCCATACGACGTATCGCAAGTCATAAGTCCGGCCCCCGTATCTCCCTGGTTCTCTTAATTCCGCTGATCACAAGCCCCGTTCAGCTCCACCTTCGAGCCCAAGCGAACCAGCCTTCAACATCTTTTGCTCATCCGATCCACAGGGGGTTTACGTACGAATCCTCTAGCGCCGCAATGTCCGCGTGCATTCCAAAATACAGGCTTCTTATCCGTGCTTTTGGCCTAGGGTAATGGTCCACAAGGACAGGGTGACAATCTAGAATCCGGCCAGACGTGGTCTGCTTAAGTATAGGTCTCACGCAGAGAGTGTCCAGGGGGCCGTCAATGGGTTTGAGGCCACGAGTCGTCATGGCAATGATGTGCACGGTTTGGCTTGTGACGAGCTGTTCCGGCTCCGATGATGGAGGTGAGAGTCCAACGACCGGACCGGCTTCCCCGCCGATCACCATGTTCGATCAAGGAAGTGGGTTCAATGGGATAGTCCGCAGCATTGCGTTGGTCCTGGACGGCAGTGGCGATGTGTATGTCGGCGGACCGTTTTCTTCGTACAACGAAATGGTTGCCCATGAAATCGTCCGTTTGAACGAGAATGGGACTCCCGATCCTGCCTTCATGACCGGAACGGCGTTTGAGCGGATACCTTTGCCGGGCGCGTTCAGCGGTGTGGCAACTTTGGCCCTCGCCCCACAGGATACTCGGAAGCTGTATGTGGGAGGGAACTTACGGCGATATAACGGCACGGCCGTCCCCAGCCTCGTGCGGCTTAATCCGGACGGAAGTCTGGATCAGACCTTCATGACCGGTTCGGGGGTGCCGGCACTGTCGGACGGCACCGCCGTGGAGGTCGTAGTCCCCGCCGGAGACGGCACGGATGATGTGTATGCCGGCGGCCGGATTCTCTCGTATGACGGCCAGCCTGTGCAGTTTGGACTCATTCGGATCCATGAGTCCGGGGCGCTCGATACCACGCTTGTTCCCGCCGTTCCGTTCGTCACGATGCTCGTTGCGCCAGCGCAGGATGGCAGCGGCGACATCATCGTGTCCGGATTCCAGCAACCGCCTGAACCAGGGGTCCGGTTGCTCCGACTGGATCGGAATGGTGGATTGGTGCAAAACTTTCGGCCACCGTCCGATCTTGACGACGTCGTGCTCGTGGCCGTCCCGGTCGGGGATGGGTCGAAAGATCTCTACATCGGCGGAGCGTTTACCCGCTACAATGGGACAAACGTCAACCGGTTCGCCAGGATCCACGCTAACGGCTCGCTGGCCAGCATCGCCGGTGGACCGCCAACGCCATAGTTGCGACGAGCACTACACGGACTGACGAGATGGACTCGACACCAAGATAGATCCACAGCCCTTTTATTCTTCCTGCTCCTTCACGAACGCTCTCGCTTGGCGAAGATCGCTGTGCGAGCAGAGATTCAGCTCCACGAGCAGGTGCTCCAGAGCCGCCACGCGGGCCGTCACTTCGGGCAGCACGATCTCCACTCGCTCAGCCAGGTCCTCCATTCGGTCGTGCAGGGTCCGTTGCGATGCAGGCTTCGCGGTCTTCCGCGGCACGTTCGGCCGCAAACTGCCCACAGTGCCCTTCCGTTTGTTGCGCCGCTTGCGCTTCACGACCATGAGAGCCTCCTGGTTGCTGGTGTGTTTCGCTTGTGGTTGATCTGGTCGAAGTCGCAAAAACCAAGATAAACCAAAAGAACCAAACAAACCAATGAACCAGACAGACCGGAGATGAGAAAGATCAAAGAGTAAGGAAAGAGACCAGGGAGGAGGGGGCGAGATAGCCCTGCTGAAGTGAAGAGGCGGGGCGCCTTCGGAGGCGCCCCGCCGGGAGCCGGTTAGAACCGGTTACGCTTGGGCGCGCCGCCGAAGCGAGCGCCGCCCGAACGAGGTTCCTGGGGCTTGGCTTCGTTCACGGTCAGTGAGCGGCCGTCCATTTGGGAGCCGTTCAAGGCCGTGATCGCGGCTTGAGCTTCCTCGGACGAGGACATCTCAACGAAGCCGAAGCCACGGGACTGTCCCGTGAACTTGTCGGCGATGATACGGGCCGATTCCACGGTGCCGTGTGCGCCGAACAAGGTGGTGAGTTGTGACTCGGTGGCTGCATACGGCAAGCCGCCGACATAGAGTTTTGAACCCATGGGGGTCCTCCTTCAGAAAGTGATATTGTCGAAGACACGAGGTCAGGATAGGAGGGAAGGAGGACCGAAGCCGGTGATGACTGGGTTCGGATCAGACTTCCGATCAGATACTGCTCGGCAAGAACAACATCGGTAACGGGGCCGTTCGTCTCTCGTTTCCTGCGTGGCCCCTCGCACGAAACAAGCACACTATAACACGTCCCGTTTCAAATAGCGAATCCTACGTCTTGTTTCTTGGGTTGGTCTGGGTATGTCATGAGTTTTGTGTAGGAGCCTGATTACCACGGAATCACTTTCCTGTCCCGGATAAAATGACCGGTCATCGAGAGCGGCGCTTCGGTGGCCAGCCACACGATTCCGTCCGCGCCTTCTTCCACCGAGCGCGGCGCCTCGCTACCCCCCATGTCGGTGCGGACCCAACCAGGACAGACGGCATACACGGCGACGTTGGTGCCCCTCAACGCCGCGGCAAACTGGCCCGTCACGCCGTTAAGGGCCGTCTTCGAGATGCTGTAGGCCGGCGCCCACGTCCCCATGTCGGTCAACTGGCCGGATCCGCTCGACACGTTGACGATCCGAGCCGCCGCGCTCTTGCGCAGCAGAGGCAGAAAGGCTTGTGTGACGAGTAGAGGCCCGATGGTGTTGGTTTCGAACATCCGGCGGAGAAGATCGGCCGACACGTCGAAGATCGTGCCGGCGTCATCGGCGTCGTCCAGGATCCCCGCGTTATTGACGAGCGCGTCGAGATGATCCACGGCCTTGGAGACGGTCTGCGCGGCGACCGTGATGCTGCCCTGGTCCGTCACGTCGAGCGGGAGCGGCGTGACCAAGGGAGAGCCCAAGGATTCAGCGGCGCGCTGCACCGAAGCCGGCGACCGTCCGGTGAGAAAGACGCGCCAGCCTTTCGCCGCCAATTGCCGAACGACCTCCAGCCCGATCCCCTTGTTCGCTCCCGTCACCAGTGCGATTCCCGCCATGGGGCTCCCGCTCCTTCAGTCGCAACGTGTTCGGTTCATTATACAGACCGCCGAGCGCTGATGAATGCGGTCGATAGCCGCAACAGCCTCTCGCGAAAACTAGGGCACTCCCGGGGGGCCGGATTCGGCACACAAAGTGTTACGTTGACCGAGGGTGGTCTGGTTCGCCGATCGCCACGCGGACGTTCAGACACCGTCAATCCACCGACGTCTCGTAAGGAGGTCCCACGATGAGCAGGCATCATATCTTCACTGGCGCGTTGTTGGTCACCTTGTCTGCGTTCCCGCTCCAGGTCCTGGGCGCGGAGCAATCGCAGGAGTCGGCAAAGGGGGCCGAGCTTCTCTCTTCGGCTCAGAGTGAAGAGCAGTCGGCTGCCGATGCGGCTGCGCAACCTCGACGGGAGGGCACCAGGCCTGGCATCGCCAAGGACCAGCTCCAAGCGTGTCTCGAGGCCATTCCGCCGAACAGCAGCGCAGGCCAGCGCATGCTGGCGGAAAAGCGATGCCATGATGAACAGGAGGCTCGCATATCGAGCCACGCGGCGCCGAGCTTTTAATCGCGTTGATGTGGCTTGTCGGCCTTGTGTGTGTGCTCTGGTGCGTGCGCTTCGTCCGGAAGACGATCGACCAAACGGAGGAGACAAGCCAGCGGAGTTGGCGGGAGGCGCCGCCGTGGCGGCGCCCCGGGGTGTTACGCCATGTTCGTCATGGCGGGCACGAATTTGCGTACGTCGATGACGTGGCCGCGTTCATTCAACTCGACCGTGACCGGCGAGCCTACGGCAATGGCATTGAATCGTGCAATCGCCGAGCTCGCCACGGGAAGAACCTTTTTCCCCTCTGCGGTCCAGAGGCTGATTTCGTTCTTCACCGGCGTGCTGCCGATCAAGTGCCCGTTCAGCTGCGTGTGCTGCGGGGCCGGCCCGCCCACCTTATGAACGTCCACGACGCTATTGTCCTCGTTCAGCAGGATCGTCACGCGATCCCCGAGCCTGACGTCGTTCAGCTGCTTGGTGGTGCCGATGATCCGCATGCCCCACGGAGTCTTGGCGAAGACCACGTCGGACTGGATTTTGGCAACCATGCCATTCAGCTGCACATGATCGGCATAGGCGTCTGTTGCCAGCGCGACCGGGACGGCGAGCGCCATGCCGATCACAAGGGCCGTTGTCATATATCGTTTCAGAGTCGTCACGATGTGAACACCTCCTTTCGTTCACGCGTCGGGGAGATAAGCGGGGCGTGGCCAGGGTCAAGATCTTGACGATCGGTGAATTTGATCTTAATTAAGTATTCTTTTAGCGTCGGTTTGGCGGGGCGAACGGCTCGGTTTGTCTCGTTTCTCTTCGATGGCGTACCGGAAAATCGGTCCGGCGAAGGGCCGCCCTCCGACTCTGCTTGCGTCTTTCTTCGTCACCTTCCTAGAATGCGGCCTTCATCGCGTTTCTGATGCTTTCCCACACGGACCAGAGGAGGTTGTTGATGTCTGGTCTCCGGCAGTTTGCGGGCATGGTGATGCTTGGCGGGGCGCTCGCCGGCTGTGCGGGCGAAGTGGCGAAACCAGTCGGTCTCGATGTCGCCCTCAGGGGAGTCGAAGAGGATATGAAAGCGGCGGCCGTGGTCAGTGTGCAGGACATCCTGATCGGTGACCAGGCGCAGGAAGAGGAGTTCAAACGGACCATCCATCACGCGCAATGTTTCTATCGCCGCGCGAACCCGCTCATCCCGGTCATCAGCAAGGATTTCACGCTGACCCTTCAAGGCGCCTTCACGGGAGAAGGCCGATTTCTGGTGTTCGGGGTACCAATTCCAGCAGGCCGTCTCGAGCTTAGTACGGCGAAGGCCTTCCAGCAAACGCTCGCGTTGCCGGTCAATTTCACGTCGCTCTCTGCCTTGCCCGACGTCTATCTCGAACAAAAGGCCGGTCGGGTGAAGGACTTGCCGGAAGAGGAGAAATCCAGGTATCTCGCGGATGTGTTCAAAGACCGTGAAACTCTACAAGGCAAGATCAACGGAGTCATTGCAAACTATGCGCCGGAACGCTGTGCAACGAGGCCGTGAGCCGGCCGCCGAACTGCGCCTGGTTGCAGCGAGCGAGAAAGGTGAGGTGCGTCGGTGGAATCCGCTATGAAGATGGTCACGATCATCTGCCGTGAGAAAATGGAGCACGACGTGGTTGAGCTCTTCAATAGCCGTGGCGTCAAAGGGTACACGGTCATGTCCGGGCTCGGCGGCAAGGGATTGACAGGGGCGGTCTCCGAGCACGGCTGGATCGAGCGCAATGTGGGTTTCATGGTGGTGCTCGACGACGCGCAAGCCACGGCGCTGACGACCGCTCTGAAGCAGCTGTACGTGAAGCTCCTCGAACAACAATCCGGCCAAGAGGTCCCTCTCAAAGTGTTCGTGCAACCCTGCGAGGAAGTCCTCTAGCGTGGCGCGTGCCTTCCCCGGTGAGTGGCCTCCCGTTTGCTTCAGTCGCAATTCTTCGCCCCCGATATCCAACCTCCTCGCTTCATGCAGCCCTGAGCTGTTCGAGGCCCGCACAGGCCCTCAGCTTCTTTCCGGTTTCTGCACCGGCCGGCGTGGCGATCGGAACCCGACGAATTGATCTGCCGCATCGTGCTCATGTAATGCTTTGATTCTTCGAGACCCAACAGATGGAGAGGTGTCGCATGAGCCCTGATGTTCCGGGCCACTCCGTTGACGGACCGTCTCAGCGGACTCCGGCGCTGGCGACCGGTTTGCTGTTGGGCATGGCCGGCCTGTTCGCCGCAGCGCTGGTGTGGGAATCGCAATACCCGTCGCTGATCTGGGTTCGGGCCTTTGCCGAAGCCGCCATGGTCGGGGCGCTCGCCGACTGGTATGCCGTCACCGTCTTATTCCGGCGCCCACTTGGACTGCCGATTCCGCACACCGAAATCATCCCCCGGAACAAGGAGCGCATCGCGTTCCGGCTGGGAGGCCTGACGCAGCGCCAATTGTTGACCCCGGACACCATCGGGAAACTGATCGAGAGCTGGCGCATCCCCGAGGAAGTGACCGGCATGCTGTTGGAGCGTGAGCGGAGGCAGGTCTTGACACAGGAAGCCTCACGGCTCTTGGCCCGTATGGTGGAAGCGTCAGAGGATGCCGCGATGCAGCAGTTCGTCCGCGACGTGGCGACGAAGATGGTGCGCGGAGTGCACGTCGCACCGCTGCTGGGGCAGCTGCTGTCCGGGTTCCTCCGCAGCTCCCAACGGGATCCTCTGCTCAACGATCTCCTGACGCTGGCGCACGAATTCGTAGAGCGGCATCGCGACGAATTGTGTGGGGCCATCGCCGACAAGCTCCCGTGGTCTCGGTTCCTCACCCTGGTGCGGCTCGACGAGAAGGTCGCGCACAAGATCGTCGACTGGTTCGTCTCGGTGCTCCAGGAAATCCGGGATCGCCCTGACGACCCGTTGAGGCAGCAGCTCATCGACCGCCTCGAGGCCGCCGCTCAGTGGCTGATGCACGCGGAGCTGGCCATGCAGCGGGAAACGGCGCTCAAAGAGAAGCTGCTGAGCTACCAAGCGTTGTTGGAATTCCTCGACGAATCGTGGCGCAACTTGAAACGGTGGGCGTTGGCGGATTTGCAATCGGAGGAATCCGAGATCCGCGCCTATCTCGATGCGGCGCTGGCTGGCCTGGGCGATACGCTGAGGACGGATCATGAGTTTGTGGCGCTGGTCCAGCGGGGGTTACAGGAAAGCGTGCTGGATCTGGCCACCAGGCACCGGGACAAGATCGGGGAACTCGTCACCTCCGCGGTCCGCAACTGGTCCGTCGTCCACATGGTGGACACGATTGAGCGAGAGATCGGCACGGACCTCCAATTCATTCGGATCAACGGCACCCTCGTCGGAGGCCTGGTCGGGCTTCTGCTCCACGCCATGGCGCTTCTGGTCGACAAGATGAAATAGAAGCGGTCGATCTGATTCGTCCAGCCAGACAAACGACACAACCAGGGTCTAGGCGGCTTTTCGCCGATCGCTGGGTGGAGTTTCTTCCTCGTCATACTCGCTCTGCCGGGGAACCTCTTTCTCGTCTTCTGGCAGGGAGGCGAAGATGGCGACGGCCCAGACGAATAACGTCAAGGCGATGAGGAGGATAAGCGGAAGAGCTGACATGGGGAGATCCTCCTATAATAAATGGGGATGCGGACGCGGCCCAAAGTTATGCTACCACGCGCCACCTGTCCCCTGCAGGTTCACGGGAGGTGAGACAGCGCCCGGCTCGCAGTCGTCCTGCTGGGAAAAATCCTAGGGGCAGGGGCAATCGGGAACTGGCACTCTCAAGCCAGAATCAGACGGTCCAACGTGGGGCCCTGTGGGGCGGTGGCCTTGTTCCGCAAGCCGACAACGACCCAGTTTCTGTTCACCCCCGCAGACCTGCATCCGGGCCGAATGGTGTTGAAGCGCGTCGGCCTCGTGCTTGCCCTGGTCGCGTGCGTATTCCTGCTGCTCTGGGTGGAGCGGAACGGATTACAGGATCACCACGACGGACAGATGTCCGTCAGCGACGTCTTGTACTTCGCCGTGGTGACGATCACAACAGTCGGCTACGGCGACATCGTGCCCGTCACGCCCCGCGCGCGGCTTCTCGATGCACTGGTCGTCACGCCGGTTCGGGTGGCCGTGTGGCTCCTCTTTCTGGGGACGGCTTATCAACTGGTGATGCGGCAATATCTGGAGGGATACCGTATGGCGCAGGTGCAGGCCACGCTTACCGATCATACGCTCATTTGCGGATTCGGCTACACCGGATGGTCGGCCGCGAAGGAACTGCTGGCCAAAGGTGTTCCGCCGGAGCGCATCGTGGCGATTGATCCAAAAGAGGACCGCATCCGCGCGGCGCTCGAGCTGGGCCTTATCGCGTTCCGAGGCGATGCCGCCCAGGAGGCCACGCTCAAGGATGCGATGATCCAACGCGCCCGGGCCGTCATCATTGCGGCCGGCCGGGACGACAGCAACGTGCTGATCCTGTTGACCGCGCGGCACCTGCATCCCACCATAGAAATACTCGTCAGTGCGGTCGAGGAGGAAAACGTCAAACTGTTCCGGCAGGGAGGCGCGACGGCGACGATTTCGCCTTCCACCTTCGGCGGGTATCTCCTTGCCGCCTCCGTCGGCCATCCGCACTTTACGGAATACGTGCAGGATTTATTGACGGCAGGCGGACGGGTCAACCTTGTCGAACGGCACCCTACGCCGGAGGAGGTGGGGCGCCCCGCCGCGGCCTTAAAGCCTGACATCTTGGTGCGCCTCTACCGGCGCGGCGAGGTGTTCAACTTTTGGGATCTGCAGGAAGGGGAAAAAATGGAACCCGGTGACACCTTGCTCATCCTGACCTCGACTGTCGGCGGCGCCCCCTCCTCACGCACCGGTGAGCAAAAGGCGGCGTGACGCCCGAAGGCCAATTCGTTCCACATATCTATTCCGCCTCCCAGAGCACCCGCAACAGGGACAACAGCGTCGAGCCGGTGAAGCACGCCAGGATGATGAATAGGATCCACATGAGGGTTTCCTCCATCGTTCGCTCCTTACTGGCATGGAGAGCAATCCGAGTGCCGCGGACATCGCGCAACCGGAACGGCGCGACAAACCATCAACATGTCCGCGAAATACGAAGGATGGGCGATTTGATGTCGAGCTCGACGACCGCACGCCGCGGCCGGTTTCGGATGGCATTGGATTCTGAGATGAATCACAACAGATTCAGCGTCCCAGTCGATGGGACGCCCATCATCCAAATCGGTGTGAGCGCAGAAATTCCGCGAGATCATCTTTCCCAAAGAAGACCAACCGCACCTCTTCAATGAATGGCTCGATCCGTAGGATCTCCGTGATCGCGTCCGACGCGATCCTTGCCGCTTCGTCTCGCGGGTAGCCGAAGACTCCGGTGGAGATGGCCGGGAAGGCGATGGTCCGGCACTCATGGCGAACGGCGAGCAAGAGGGAATTGCGATAGCAGGCTGCCAGGAGACCGGCTTCCTGCCCCTGATGACGCCCATAGACGGGGCCGACGGTATGGATCACGTATCGTGCCGGAAGATCACCGGCCAGCGTGATGGCGGCCTCGCCGGTTGGCAGGCCGCCCGGATACGTCGTGCGTCGCAACGCGTCGCAGGCTGCGCGAATCGACGGCCCGCCGGCGCGATGAATGGCCCCGTCCACCCCGCCGCCTCCAAGCAGCGTGCGATTCGCCGCATTGATGATGCACGACACGTCCTGACGTGTGATGTCGCCCTGGAGGACCACGACTCGACCATTCAAGAACGCATGCATGATCACTCCTGCCGGGTGTGAACGCTCAACAACCGATACGCTGCCATCCTTCTGCCGACGACCCACAGTCCGAGGAATGCAATACCCGTCACCACGGCCATCGCGGCGAAATAGCGACGTGGTTCCAGACCCATCGCCCCCAGGGACCAGGCATGGATGCCGGAGGCAAGGTCCCAGCCAACATGTAGCAGCACGCCGGGAATCACCGAGCGATACTGCTCCACCATCCTCGCACAGATCACGCCCATGCCGAAGGCCAGTGGATTCACTTCCCCGTGCGCCAGCATGAAACAGGAGGCGGTCAGCACGGTAGCAGTGAACGGGGACATGCGTTCGCGCAATGCCCCATACAAGAGACCGCGATACCCGACTTCTTCGACCAACCCTGCAAAACAGGCCGCCACGCCCAACATCACGAAGTACATCCAGCCGGCTGTGTGCGGCTCCACGCGAAAGACTCGACGCACGGTTTCCGGCGGGGCCATGGCGCCCGCCAGGGCGACCACGAGCAGGACTCCGAACAGCCACCGTAAAGCCGCGACCATTGCCGCGGGCGGCGGAGAGCTGAAGCCCGCCGTGCGAATCGGCTGCCGGATCACAACGAAAAACGCGGCAAGCCAGAGAGGACCGACCGCCTGAAACGCCAACCAGGCGGCAAGCTCGGCCGGTTGACTGCTGGTGATCGTGAGCAACGGCGACGCGATCTTGTACACCAGGTCGAGGGCGAAAAAGAACAGCACCACCTGCAGCACCGTCCACCGTTGCGCGGAGAAAAACGGGTCTTCGGACTGGTTTCGCGATTTGAGAAGGTAATACAGGGCGGCAGCGCCGAGCGCCACGAGGGTATTCGAGAATTCCAGCAACAGGTGATTCATCACTCATCCGTATTACCGCGGGCCCGTACCGCCGAACGTATTCGGGCAGGCTAATCCGGCTCCAGAAGTGTCTCATGTTAGGTGTAACCGGCCCGATAGACAAAGGGATTCTTCCAGGAGAAGGGTCTCATCCGCCTCCGGTATGCTGGCTCATGCGGTATAAGTGCGCGCATCCTGGATGCACATGCCCGGTCAGTCAGCCACGAATGTATTGCAGTCCCGCCTGCGCATCAGGGTCGTCGAACGCATCCTGCAACTGCTCCCATCCAGCCTGCAGAAGCGGAAGGATGAAAGGACGATGAAGGCGCGGTGCACCGCCGAGGTGCTTGGCGCATGCCTCGACATCCCGGACAACCAGGGTTCTTCCCAGGCCGCCTCCAGACCAAACCGGCCCAAGATACGGCAGGATGAGAGGTCGCCACCGAGAACAGGGAGGAATTCGTTATGGACATTCAGCAGGCCCTCAAAGATTTCGTGTCAAAAGGGCAGGGGCTGTATCATCGGCTCCGTTCAGAGGGTGATCGGCTCTCCGACCTGGACCTGGTCGCGCTCCGCGAACAGCTGCACCTGTTAGATGCGGAGGCCGCCGCGCTGCAGGATCGCAAAGAGTTCGAAGCGGATGGGATCACGTTCATCTTCGGGAACCGCCGGCCGCAGGCCGCAAAGCAAGTGGGCCGGCGGAGGGTTGCCTAGCGACTCATCGTTGGTCTGTTTTCGACTTCCGAATTAGCCTTCTTTGGACGTAAATGGACCAGGGTTCACCGGTTTTCAAACTCGGTACGTTCCCACTCAGCAGTGCAGGTCCCGTTCGCTACAGTGGTTGGTGCTCGGCAAGGAAGCGCAATGGCGACATTGCGGCCAGCGAAGAGGGTTGGCTCGGCTTTCTTCGGAGCCGGGCTTTTTTTTCGCACGTGGGCGCTCCTTTTCCTCGTGGCATCAAGGAGGTCCTCATGAAATGTGAACACTGCGAGCATGACATGGTGGAGGAGTCGTTGCGCGTGGTGGGAGGAGTCGTGCGAGTCAAAGGCGTGTCGGCCTGGCATTGTCCGCGATGCGGCTGGCTGGAATACGGCTACAGCACTTCCCAACAACCGCTGTTGCCGCTCCAGGCCAGGGTGTCCTAGCGGGCCCGGGCTCGTTCAAGCGAAAACAAGGGCTTCCCCGTGTAGAGGTCCGCACGACCCTATTCACAAGATGCGCTCATCTTTGGAGAGGGCCGTGGGGAGTCCCGCCGCATGATCCAAAGTAAGGCTCGACCCCGCAAGGGGACGAGCCTTTTTTATGACGAGCCTTTTTTATTTGGACGGATGCTGGTACCGCTGCCTGCGCCGTCGCAAGTCCCTTGACACGGTCCTTCCCATCCAGTACAAAAGCCGCCGTTTGCGTCCATCCCATCTCAAACCGCCATGGAATTTGACAGCACGCCGAGGGCCGACGCCTTCACGCAACGGTGCCGGGACGTCATCCGGACGTTGACCTACGAAGACATTTTCGCGTGCACGGTCTATGCGCCGCCGATGCTCTTCATGCTGGGACCGGCGGCCATCCTCGGTTTTAATTCCCCGGTCAGCGTCGTCTTCCAAAGCGTTCTCGGCTTCGTCCTCAGCGGACTACTGCACGGGCTCGGGCATCGCCTGCTGGCAGATCTGCCGAAGTCGCCGCAACGGATCTATCTCGGCCGCTCCTATTGTTTGCCGGTGAAGCTGACGCTGCGTCAATTTCTGTGGATGCTGGAGCTGGTGGTGGGGATGGCGGTCTTCAGCGGGCAGCTGGGCAAGCGCATCTTCTCCGCGGCCGCCGCGGGGAATGCGGGGGCCGGCCTTGCCTTGTTCGTACTGGGGCTCGCGTTGTTTTTTGCGCCCGTTCTTCTCGGGCGGCGCTGGATCGAACGCTATTATCCCGCCATGCCGCTTCTCGGGCCGGCCGATGACGTCATCAACCGGTCCGTCCCGGGCCTGCGGTCGCTCCTTAAGTAACGTAATCGTCCGTTTCGTGTGACGAAATAAGTGCCGGCCGACGCCGACGGCCTGCCTGCGATGGTTGGGTGCGTGGAACCAACTATACGCACCAAGTTATTGGCGTTTCTCCGGCTCCCGTTGCGGCGGGTCTTTCTCCGGCGTCTTTTCAGTGGCTTTCTTGAAGAGGCTGCCGATCGCGGACCCGATCTTCGGAATCTCCTTTTCCACGTTCTCGGCTGCGCTCTTCAGACCCTGCTTCAATTCTTCGACGGTGAGCCCTTTGCTGGTGTTTTCGCCGGCAGGCCGCTCCGTCGACTCCGGAGCGGAGAATGCCGGCTGACTGAAGGCAATCAGCATCAGAGTCAAGAGTACGGGCACCATGGTCACCTCCGGGCGTCACTATATCATGGACGGTGAGGCTTCCGACCGACGGACTGCTGGCGGGTTCCCCGGCGTTGCGGTGGCGCAAGCGGGCGAGGCGGCTGGTCACCGGCTGTCGGCGTACCAGTCGTGTCGTGTCAGGGGAAATCCGCTCCGCCCGTGATCGGGTTTGCAGAACAGCATTTGATAGACGTTCAGCCGTCCTGTGCGAAACGCGTAGCGCGTGCCGGCGAGATAGAGCCGCCACATGCGCCAGGTCATCTCGTCCATGACCTGACGCCCGTTGGCGTCAAGGCGGCGTCTCCACTCCTGGAGGGTGAGCACGTAATGCTCGCGCAGATTTTCCAGATCGCGCAATTCGAAGCCGGCGTCTTCTGCGGCGCTCGACATCTCCGAAGGGGGGACCACTTCCGCGTCAGGAAAGATGTAACGGTTGGAAAATGGGTTGAGCGTGGGATCTTCCTTCCCGCGCGTGCCGATGCCATGGTTCAGGAAGATGCCGCCCGGCTTCAGCAGCCCAAACACCTGGTTGAAATAGGCCCCGAGCCGGACGCGACCGACATGCTCGACCATCCCGACGCTGACGACCTTGTCGTAGCCATTCGGCTCGGACAACTCGCGGTAGTCGAGCACCTCGACCTGGCAGTGGCTGCCGATACCCCACCGCTTGACCAGTGCACGCGCAAAGCCGGCCTGTTGCTCGCTCAGGGTGATGCCGACGGCCTTCACTCCGTAGTGGCGGACCGCGTGCAGGATCAGCGCACCCCATCCGCAGCCGAGGTCCAACAGCCGTTCGCCTGAGCGCAGCCGAAGCTTCCGGCAAATGTAGTCGAGTTTTCTGGTCTGCGCGGCGTCCAGGTCCTCTTCGACATCCGCAAAGTAGGCGCAAGAGTAGACCATCTGCTGGTCCAGCCAGGCCGCGAAAAAGTCAGCTGGGCGATCGTAGTGATGGGTGACGGCGGTTTTATCCCGTTGAAGCGAATGATGCAGGCCGCTCAAGATGGCGGCACGATTCGCTGTCGTCTGTTCCTGCTCCTCCGATCCGAGGCTGATCACCAGTTTCCCGTACCGGATCCAGTCGCTCATCGGCAGCCCGGCAGTGGCCAGGTACTCGACGACCGGAAAAACTTCTTCCAAGTCGCCTTCGATCTCGAAGCCTCCGGCAATATACGTTTCTCCGAGTGTGAGGTGATTGGGTCTGAAGAGAATGCCTTTCAGTGCTGCCGGGTGCCGGATGATCACGGTGAAGACGGGTGGACCTCCGCATTGGACAGCCCATGCCGTGCCGTCCCACAGGCGAACCGCGAAGTTTCGGGGATGGTACCGATGCAGGAGGCGATCCAGCAGAATGAGAGCATCCTGAGGAGTGGTCGTCGCGCTGGCCATGAGCAGCTTCCACGGTGTTGCCGACTCAACGCTGTCTAGTGGTTTTACCCTGTCAGGATGGGCTTCATGCACTGTGATTCTCCCTGGCGGCGAATCCGCTCGATCGCGCACAATCTCGTTGTCTCGGGGTGGGCGGTTGGGCATGATGGTGCGAGGACATTGAGCGACGGCCGGGCAAAGGAATGCAGACATCCATGGGTCCCATCGTCGGTCTCTTGATCAAACAACTTCCCCGCCTGATCCCCGTTGTGGAGTCGTTGGTGCGGAAGCCGCCGCCCTTGCCTGAGGATGCGCGGCTCGACGCGGTCGAGCAGTCGGTCGATCGTGCGTTTGAGCGTCTGGTGGAGTTCGAACGCCGACTCAGGCGGATGACGCTGGCCGTGTTCCTTGCCGTGCTGATCGCGGTGGCAGCGCTGATCGCCGCGTTCGTCCGTTGAGAGGACGGTTGCGCTACGAGGTGACCGACACGGAGGGGATGAACGAATCAATCATCTTCCACAGTTCTTCGTACTTCTCGGCCAGGCGAAGACTGGCGTCGGAATGGGGAAGATAGAGGTTGCGGTCAACTTCCGCCGACACAATCTGGCCCATGGCCTCATAGGCGTAGATGACGTTGCTTGCCGTTTCGTCCGTCGGGCTCATGGTGCCGGTCGTATGGTGGTCGGCGCGGAACTGAAAGGCACGCTGCTTGGCCTCGCTGATCTCGCTGAAGAGCAGCATGAGGTTGCCTGAGTCGCTGGCGTGTCCCGCCTTGCGGGTTGCCCGCACGTCAAGGACGCGCGTCTTGAGCGCGGCATAGTGCTCGAGCAGCCGGACGAGCGTCTCCTGATCGCCGGCGATCAGTGTGGAAGGTGCCGACAGTACGAGCGTCAGCAGGACCGCAAGCCAAGCTGCCATGGTCCCTCGCCTCTGGACGTTTTCTCGGGGTACGCCGCAGGCTGCCTATATGCCGGCAGTGCCGGCACGAGAAGAACTAGGACGACCCCTTGTCCACCGGCCGCGAGCGCGCGACGTCGTGCACGGGCGGCTCCCTTGACAGTCGGCCGTGGAGAGCCTAGCCTTCACCGAATTTCTCTTCCGGGGCAGTTCACATTCGATGCACGCCAAGCCGAGTCCGCAGGATCTCACACGATCTGTCCTCGCCATTCTCTTCACGGTGGGACTGTTGGGGACCTCATTGTGGATCCTCAAGCCGTTTCTTCCCGCATTGATCTGGGCCACCACCATCGCGGTGGCGACCTGGTCCCCCATGCTGTACCTCGAACGAGTGCTCTGGGGACGGCGGGCCCTGGCCGTTTTCGTCATGACGCTCGCGCTGCTGCTGGTTTTCGTGATTCCGTTTTCCATGGCGATCGGGACGCTGCTGACGCATTTGGATGAGATCGTGAACTGGGGGCAGTCGCTCCGGACGCTCAGTGTCCCGGGGCCTCCGGGTTGGCTGGAACGCGTGCCCATGGTGGGCGGCAAGCTCTCCGCCGGCTGGCAACAATTCGCTGAGTCGGGACCGGAGGAACTGGCTCGGTACGCCGCTCCCTACGCAAAGGTCACGGCGACGTGGTTCCTCGCTCAGCTGGGGAGCCTCGGCGCGATGACCGGTCAATTCCTCCTCACCGTCCTCATTGCGGCGGTGCTCTATGCCACCGGCGAGACCGCCGTTGCCGATGTGCGGCGGTTCGCGCGGCGGTTGGCGGGCGCGCGCGGAGACCAGGTGGTCGACCTGGCGGGGCAGGCGATCCGCGGTGTGGCGCTCGGGATCGTCGTCGTCGCGATCGGTCAAGCGGCCCTGGGCGGCATAGGCCTGGCGCTCGCCGGGGTGCCCTTTCCGGTGTTGCTGACGGCGGTGATGTTTCTCGGAGGCGTAATCCAGATCGGTGTGGTGCCGGTCATGGCCTCCGCCGTGGGTTGGCTCTATTGGCAGGGCAGCCACGGATGGGCGACGGCGCTTCTGGTGTGGACGATCGTGGTCGGCACGATTGACAACGTGGTCCGCCCGGTGCTCATCAAGCGGGGCGCGAAGCTCCCCCTGCTGCTGATCGTCGCGGGAGTACTTGGCGGCTTGGTGGCCTTCGGCCTGGTCGGGATTTTCGTCGGGCCCGTCGTGCTGGGCGTCAATTATATGTTGTTCGAAGCATGGGTGCGGGAAGAGAACGAGGGCGAGCCGATCCCACGTGAAGGACCGGCTGGTTGAGGGGCCGCCGCTGGCGAGCGGCTCTGGCGCTCAGGCTGTCATGCGGGTCATCGCCGGGCCGCTGTCGGCCCGGATGACCAGTTGCACGCGACAGCCCGGCGTGACGTCCGGCTGCCGCAGTTGCACGAAAGCTTGAAATAGAAACTGAAGCGCCGTCGCCTGAGGACTGCCCATCGGAAACCACTCGGCCCGGCAATGAAAACAACGCTCCGGCGGATCGGCCTCAAGCGGCGCCACTGGGAGTTCCGCAGCAGCGCGGCAGTGCGCGCAGACAATCTTCACGGTCCGCAAATCCGAGAACTCCAAGCACAGTGATGTCTCGCTCATGCGCCTCCTTGCCGTTCGCACCGGCCTGGTCGGTCAAACGCCAGCTTAAAGACGAGGGCCGGACCAGATGAGATAGGGCGGCTTTTTCAGCTGGAGGCCGGCGCTGGGATAGAGTCCCAATGCATAGGTGTAGGCATACTGCTGCGCGTACAGGCACGTCTCCGCAGAGACATGGTTCGACAACACCTGGAACGCTGCGCCGTCGTGTCCGCTTCCACGGACGTGGTACAAGGCGCAACAAAAATGCCCCTCCTTGGAAGGCACGGTGCTCACGACCAGGTATGATCCGTCGGAAAGTGTCAGAATGGGATCCATGTTGATGCGACTCATCAAGACTCCTTTGCCGTTGTCAGGCCGGATGGTGCGATGCCGACGGGGTGACGTACAGACGGAGACGCTCGTCGTCGACCAGCAGCTGCAAGCGCCACGGGCGCGTCAATTCTTCCCCAGCGGAATTGTGTGAGCGCTCGGCGGCCAAGCGAGGGGCTCAAGGCCGGTTGCTCCACGGAATGGCTGAGGGAGGCTATCACAGGTGTGAGGGAATAGCGAATGGCGCTGAAGGCTCACCAGCCGGTTCGCGGCATGGTCGCTGGAGCGGTCGTCGTCGGCGTCGATGTCGGCGGACCGAAGAAAGGCTTTCATGCAGTCGCGCTGCGGTCGAAAAAGATCGTCGGGATCTTTACGACGCCTGACGCGGCCGCCGTCGCGGAGTGGTGCCATGCCTTGCATGCGGCGGCGGTCGCCGTCGATGCACCCTGCCGGTGGAGCCGCACCAAGGGCGGGCGGATGTGCGAGAGAGAGTTGGCCCGAGCGTGCCTGGCGTCGTTTGCGACGCCGACCGTGGCGGTCGGGCGCCGGCACCCCTTTTATGCCTGGATGCTCAACGGCGTGGAGCTGTTCCGCAGGCTGACGCCCCGGTACCCGTTGTATGACGGCCGATGCCCTCCGGTGAGCCCCTTGTGCATCGAAACCTTTCCCCACGCCATTGCCTGTGCGCTCGCCGGCCGGGTCCTTGCTGCCAAGCAGAAGGTGGTGGATCGGCGGAGGGTCCTTCAAGACGCCGGTGTGGAGGCCAATGCTCTGCGTAACCTCGACGAGGTGGACGCCGCGCTGTGCGCCCTTGCCGCGCACCACCTCCTGGCAGGTTCGTTCGCGGCGTACGGCGACGAGACCGGGGGGATGATCGTGGTTCCGACGCGAGAAGATCCCTCTAGTCCGGCTGGTCTATCCGGTTCCTGTGGTCGGTCCGGCGTTCACTGCTCGCCATCAGCCTAGAGAGGCCGGACGTTGTCTAGGGACACTGCGAGCTGTCCTCCGAAGAGGCGGATGCCATACTCGCCGCATTGGAGGAGGTTGCACCATGGAGGCAGACCAGACGAGAGAAGGTACACCCACCAAGGCGGAAGGCGTGGTCACCGACAAGCTGGCCGATGTGGAGGCCAAAGTGGATACGGCGATCCAGGACGTCATCCATGAAGCCCGGAACGAGGCGCAGGAAGTCGTGGATCATACCATGAACCGTGTCAAAGGCGCGTGGGAGGCACAGCGGCCGAAGATCGAACAGTTCATGGCCGCCCATCCGTGGGCGGTGCTGGGGGCCTTGCTGCTGCTTGGGTATCTCTTGAGCAGCAACCGGCGGTCCCAGTACCAAGAGCGCCTTGGGTCGTAGATCCGGAGGATCGTGGCTCGCGAGGAGACGCGTGAACCTCCTGGTGCGGCCGGACGTCCAGGTCGGCCAGCACACCAAAATGATCAGACGGCCAAAGGGCGGTCCCATCCGGTCGGCGTTCCGGGCGGTCCAGGACGGTTTGGCTAGAGCGAACCGAGACCGCGGCGTGCCGGCCATTCAACACAAGAATAAAATCGACGCGCCGCGACACGGTTGCCCGGGTGTCCCGTATCTGCTGCCAGACGGTCGATCCATCCTTTTCCGGATTGGCGGCGCGAAAGGCATCCACGAAGCCGGCTTCACTGCGGAGCGTGCTGAGTACTCTGGGCGTATCTCCGGTGTTGAAGTCACCCATGAGGATCGAAGGACCTTCGCCGAGCGTCTCTCTGACAACCGTTCCGACGTGTTCCATCTGACACTCATCGCCCCGAGCCGTATGGGTGGAATGAATCCGCACCGGGCCCCAAGGCGTCGCCAGGTCTGCGCGGAGCAAAATGCGCGGCTCCAGCCGGTTGCTGCAGCGCGGCAGGTCGTGCACCGCCGACGAGACGATGGAAAGCGGCTCAGAATTGCCGAGCCTTCTTTGAAGCCCATCAGCCCCACGATCAACGCATCCAGCAGCCGAAAACCAGACAGCCGTTCCGTTGCGGGTGCAAACACGACGTGCAGGCCCAGCGCCTCGGCGAGGCGTTGCGGCACGTTGCCATGACGCCGGCTGACCGAGGCTTCCTGGACGGCAAGAATGTCCGGATCCAGCGCCTTCAGTTCACCGATCACCATCCGCAGCCGTTCTTCAAGCAGGGTACCGCCGTCGACGAAGCCCGAGCCCGCCCCGTCGTGGAGCAAGTTGTACGTGATGACTCTCAGCGGGCGGTCCGGCACCGCTACGGCCCAACCTTGTGCAGGGGCCAGAAGAAGCTCCGCCAGGAGCAGGAGCCCCGCTGTGATGATGCGGCAGGGCATGGGCGCCTCCGTCATGTGTCCGATCGGCCTCAGCATGACCTATACTAGTCGCATGCCGCCAGCGGAGCGAATCCCGGTCTTGAGGGAGTCCCAGTCGTGCGCGCCGGCGCGCCTCGTGAGGTCCACGCTCGTCGGACTTCTGCTCCTGGCCCCGCTCGCTGCCGTTCCAGCCGTACCATCGGATCAACTTCCAGGGTCATGGGCCACGGCTGCTCCCGCATCGACGAAACGCACCGAAGTCGCGGCTGCGGCGCTGGACGGCCGGATCTACGTCGTGGGAGGTTTTGAGCAGCCCGGCTTGAGCAATGTGCTGCATCTGGCAATCACGTCCGCAGTGGAAGCCTACGATCCAGCGACGGACCGGTGGACGGCGAAGGCCCCGCTGCCGGTGGGCCTGCACCATGCCGGCATCGGGGCCGTCGGAAGGCGTCTGTACGTCATTGGCGGATACAAGCAATCCGGGCTCAGTGTCTGGCAGGCCGTCGCGACGGTGTATGCCTATGATCCGGCCTCCGATACCTGGACGGAACGGGCCTCCATGCCGACGGCCCGGGGCGCGCTCGCCGTGGCGGTGCACGACGGACGACTCTATGCCATCGGCGGCTATGACGGAAAGGCCAACAGCGCCGCCGTGGAAGTGTACGATCCCGAAGCCGATCAATGGACTGCGCGCGCGCCGCTGCCGACGCCGCGCGATCATCTCGCAGCTGCGGCCGTATCCGGCAAGATCTACGCGATCGGCGGCCGGTTGAAAGGCGACTATCGGCGGAATCTGTCCGTAACGGAAGCCTACGATGTCGGCGCCGATCGCTGGACCCGCGTCGCCGATCTGCCAACTGCCCGGAGCGGGATCACTGCCGCGCAGGTGGACGGCATGATTTACGTCCTCGGCGGCGAAGGCGGGGAGGGGACGTTCGACGAGAACGAAGCGTACGATCCTGCGCAAGATCGCTGGTACGCCATGGCTCCGATGCCGACCGCACGGCACGGACTGGGCAGTGCCGCCGTGCAGCACAGAATCCACGTCATCAGCGGCGGGCCGAGTCCCGGGGGGTCCTTCAGCGATCTGAACGAAATTTTCATCCCGCCGGCCAACCGCTGACGGCGAGACTCATCGCACGGCTCCTTTCGTCACGACCGGCCTGGGAGTGAAACCGATCCTCCTGCTGGTATTGCAGTCCCCTACAGCTCCGATAAAACCAGGTTTGTAAAGTCCACTTCCCACCGCTCTGTGGCGGAGAGCGCCAAGAGAGGGCTATGACCCTGATGCAAGGGCCTCAAGGCCTTCTCCTAGGGGCTGCTGGGCCGGTTCGCAGGGATCTGTCTTTCCAAACCATGCTGTCCGCGGTATTCTGCTCTCCCGCTTCTCATCTCGTGAGGGAGGTCTGCCATGAGGACGGTGAGCGGCCTAGTCGTCGGGCTTCTTCTGATGACCGCGGTTCCCATGTCATGGGCCGAGGAAGTCTTTGTGAACGGCGTGCGGTTGGAGGACGCGACGCGCCAGGCACTGGAACGCGGCTATGGGATGCCCATCAAACCGGGGCGGTATTGGTACGATCCGGTGTCCGGTGTGTGGGGCATGGAAGGAGGGCCGGGGCAAGGGCAGATCCAGTCCGCATTGCCGCTGGGCGGGCCTCTTCGGCGTGACGCATCCAAAGGCAAAACCGGCGTGATTGTGAATGGGCGCGAATTGCATGCGCTCGATGTCGCGGCCCTCCAACGTTGTCTCACCGTCGTCCCCGGGCGCTATTGGCTTCGGCCCGACGGTGTGGGCGGGCACGAAGGCGAACCGGCGCAATTCAATCTCGCGCTGCTCTGCGGACAAGCCGCCGGCGGGTCGAGCACCGTCTGTGAGGACTACGGCGGCGGCCGGTTCAACTGCAGCAACCAACGGACGGGCATCGGTATGATTGGGGAGGGCGGCGGACAGGGAGCGGTCTTTATCGACGGCAAAGTGATCATGACGCCGAATTGAGTCGTGCGTTAGGGAGGTGAGGCATGGTCCTCGTATGGTTGATTGGTCTGCTCCTCATACCGCTGTCCGTCTCAGGCCATGAGGCAGGAACGGAGCGCGCCGTCCTGACTGTCACTGCCACCGGACAACTGGCATTCCCGCCGGACACCGCTTTTGTTACGCTGGGAGTCGAAACAGCCGGCAAATCTCTGGCGGAGGCGCAGCGGCAGAACCAGAGCGCCATGAACAGCGTGGCCGAGCGGCTGCGGCGGCTGCGGATCGAGAAGGAACACATTCAGACCGCGTCGTTCACCGTCTCGCCGCAATATCGGCCGCAACCCAAACGACCGGCCGACGCTCCGCCGGCTCCTCCGGAAATCATCGGGTACGTCGTCACCAACACCATCACGGTGGAAGTGCGCGCGTTGGACATGGTGGGGGCGGTCATCGAGGAATCGCTGGCGGCCGGTGCGAATCATTTCCATGGATTGCATTGGGCGCTCCGTGATGAGCAGCAGGCGAAGCTGGCCGCTTTGAAGCAGGCGGCGGGGAAGGCGCGCGAGAAAGCGGCGACACTGAGCGAGGCGCTCCAGGTGAAGCTCATCAAGCTCGTTAACGTGACCGAGGCGAGCCATGTCGCCGCGCCGATGCCCCGGCTGTCACGCGCGACCATGGCGATGGAGAGCGGCGGCGAGCCGCCGGTCTTTTCCGGAGAGGTGAAGGTCGAGGCGACGGTCACGCTGGTCTTCGAAATCGGACCGTCGTAACAGGACCCCTCGGTGACTTCCTGTGCTAGTTTCCTTCCGTGCCGTCCCATTGGGCGGGCGCCGCTTCCTCCCATCCATCATGCTCCGTGGCTCGCGGGCACTCAACTCGTTGCGCACCAATGCTAGGCGATTTCCGAGTGGGAGGGCCGTGAGAGGCAATGGTGTAGTGAAAGAAAAGGAGGAAGGCACTATGAGGTATGCAACGTGGTTGCTTGTCGCTGGAATGTGCGCGCTCGGAGCCGGGCACGCGCAGGCGGAGACCATGCGGCAGCAGGCGGATACGGCTCAACAGTTGCTGCAGAAAACCTGCTGGGTCGATGTGTTCGAGGATACGAAGTTCGACGCCGACGACCCGCACATCCGAATTCCTGGTCCTGCCCAGCTTTCCAGCCTGAAAGATCTCCAGGGCCGGAATTGGAACAACGAGATCGAAAGCGTGATCGTGGGTCCGGGTGCAACAGTCCATGCCTATTCCGACAAGGATTTCAAGGGCACGGAGTTGGCGTTTACGCCGGGTCAACGTGTGCCCGATTTGGCGAAGCTCGACATGTCCGACGAGATCGAGTCGATGAAAGTGGCCTGCGACGGCCAGCATTGACCCGACTGTTCTCGCCGTGGGTTGGCCGGCATTAGCCGGCTGGCCCGGCGGCGCACCGTTAGCTCAGCGCGCTCTCAATACTCCATATAGCAACGCGATTGGGTCACGTCACTGGTAGGAAAATCTGTCGGGAGCGACGGTCAAGTGTGAAGCGGATTGTCAAGCGCTCTAGACGACGCCAAAACCGACGACCAGGCGAATCAGGCCGAAGATCGTCGCGATGCCGCATCCGATAAGCCCGGCGATGCTCTTCCCCTTGCACTTCCGCCGGTGCCGTTCCCAAGGCGATGGCGGAGACGATCGCGCCGATGCCGGCGAAGGGAATGACCAACCAGTTCAAGGCTCCGTAGAACGGAACGAATCCCGCCAGCATTCCGACCAGCGCCAAAATGCCCCAGATCAAACTGATGTCCTGCATCACGGGTCACCGTCTACCGCCTCAGGCCGCCTTTTTGCGCGGCACCTTCGCCCCTTTCTTACGCGCCTCGGACAGCCCGATGGCGATGGCTTGCTTGCGGCTCGTGACCTTTTTGCCGCTCCGGCCGCTCTTGAGCGTCCCCTTCTTGCGCTTGTGCATCGCCCGCCCGACGGATTGTTTCGCCTTCTTGCCGTACCGCGCCATGTGTTCGCTCCTTTGCGTCTCTCCGGCGCCGGCGAGCGCCGGCGCCGGGACTGATCAACTATTCCGTGTCACGCTGGAGCGTGGTGGTATGGCCCTGGTCCGTCACATAGGCCTTCACCATGTCACCGACGACGACTTTGTCCATTTTCGTGCTCTTGTCGACGTGGATCTTCCGTTCCTTCCCGTCCTCATCCTTGATCCAGTAATAGTCGCCCTCCATCCGCATCAAGGTTCCTTTAATGGTGTCTTTGGTGATGCGCTCCTTGATCGTGGGCGAGGCTTCTTTCTCCGACATCGTCGCGGCCAACACGCCGCTTCCTGAACCGACAGCCGCCACAAGCGCCACTGACAATAATATGTGTCTCATAGACTGTTCCCCTCCGGTGAAATGTGGATAGTTCTGGTAAACCTTCCTACTTCTTTTTCACCTAACCATGCCGCCACCGCGTCTGGGACTGGACAAATCCCTTGTCGGTGATCGTCTGATCGTTGTGGCTGCACCGCGATGCGGGTTGGCGGCCCCATGTTCAGTGATGGCCGCTAGGCAAGGACCTAGTGGGGGTTCTCCAGAGAGACCGGCATGCTCAGAGGAGCCGTTCTTCACTCCCTGCGAGCGTTCATGAGACACACCGGCACGACGACCACCGCCGCGGGCGCGTCGCCTCAGCGGGCGGAGGAACGTGCTCCGTCACCGCCTGCGGTGCCCGCGACGTGGGCCGTCGTCCAGACCGTGCTGGCTGCGGTCGCGGTCATTTTCGCGCTCCATTGGGCCCAAGGATTCTTCATCCCTCTGATGCTCGGGCTCGTGTTCGCCTACACCCTGAACCCGCTGGTGGCGTGGTTCGAACGGCGTCGGATCCCGCGCGCGGTGGGCAGCAGTCTCGTCATGCTCGTGCTGATCTGCGCCGGTGCCGCGGCGAGCGTCCCGCTGCGAGGACAGGTGGAAGCGATCCTGGACCGCGTGCCGGAGGCCGTCGGAAAGCTGTCCGCCGTGCTGCGCAGCCTTTCGGCCGAGCGCAATACGATGCAAAAAATGCAGTCGGCGGCGCGCGAACTGGAGCAGGCCACCAAAGAGGCGACTGCCGGCGGTGCGGCACCTCACAAGGCCCCGGCGCGCGTGGTCATAGAGGAGCCGCGCTTTGCGCTGATGGATCTGCTGTGGACGGGGTCTTTGGGGATCTTCGGTCTGCTGGGCGACGCCGTGATGCTCCTGCTGCTGATTCTGTTTCTGCTCATGTCCGGCGACACGTTCAAGCGGAAGTTGATGCGGCTGACAGGACCGTCGCTGTCCAATAAGAAAATCACCGTGGCGATTCTCGACGACATCGACCGCTCCATTCAAAACTACATGCTCACGCTGCTGACCGCGAATGTCTTGTTGGCGGTGTTGACCTGGGGCGTCTTTCGGGCCATCGGCCTCGAGAATGCGGGTGCCTGGGGGGTGGCCGCCGGCATCCTTCACTTCATTCCCTACCTCGGCCCGCTGCTGACGGCCTTCGCCAGCGGCATGGCCGGGCTGCTGCAATTCGGGTCGTTGACCATGGCGCTGGTCGTCGCCGGCGCTTCTCTGGCCGTGGCGACGGTGGTCGGCATGATCCTGATGACGTGGATGTGCGGCAAGATGACCAAGATGAACACGAGCGCGGTGTTCATCGGCCTGCTGTTCTGGGGCTGGCTCTGGGGCGCCTGGGGCCTCCTGCTGGCGGTTCCGATCATGGGCATGATCAAGGTCTGCGCGGAGCACGTCGAAGACCTGCATCCGGTGGCCGAATTGCTTGGGGAGTGAGCCCCGTCGTCCTTCCTTTTCCCCGCCGGTTTCCTTATGATGTCGGCCAACCACTTCTGAAGGCCGCCGACCGATGAAATCCAAAAGCGTGTTTGCCTGCCAGGCCTGCGGACACCAGGCGCCGCGCTGGCTTGGCCGCTGTCCGGACTGCGGAGAATGGAATACGATGAAGGAAGAGCGGCAGGCGCCGGCCGGCAAGGGCCGCCCCGCCGCGATGAAGCTGGCGCAGGGGAAGCCCACCCCGATCGCGGAGATCGAAGTCGTCGGCGAAGAGCGACGCCTCACGCACATCGGGGAATTCGATCGGGTGCTCGGAGGCGGCGTGATTCCGGGCGCCGTCATCCTGATCGGCGGCGATCCCGGTATCGGCAAGACCACCCTGCTGCTTCAAGCGCTGCCGCGGCTGGCGTCAGACGGCATGCCGGTGTTGTACGTGTCGGGCGAAGAGTCCCCGCGCCAGATCAAGATGCGCGGGCAACGGCTGGGAATCTCGCATCCCCAGCTGCTCATCCTGGCGGAGACGTCGCTGGAGCAGATTCTGAAAGCCGTGCACGACGTGCGGCCCTGCGCGGTCGTCGTGGATTCGATCCAGACCGTCTACACCGAGCAAATGACGTCGGCGCCGGGGAGCATCAGCCAGGTACAGGAAGTGGCGGCCCAGCTCATGTGGTTCGCCAAGCGGGCGGGCGTGCCGGTTTTCATCATCGGGCACGTCACGAAGGAGGGGGCCATCGCCGGCCCGCGCCTGCTCGAGCATATCGTCGACACGGTGCTGTATTTCGAAGGCGACAAGGGACACAGCTATCGCATTTTGCGTGCCGTGAAGAACCGCTTCGGATCCACGAACGAGATCGGCGTGTTCGAAATGAAAGACGGCGGGCTGGAGGAAGTCAGCAATCCCTCGGAGCTCTTTCTCGCCGAGCGTCCCCAACAGACTACCGGGTCCGTGGTGGTGTCGAGCCTTGAAGGCACCAGACCGATCCTGGTGGAACTACAGGCGCTCGTGTCCACGACGAGCTATGCCATGCCGAAGCGGATGGCCAACGGCGTGGAGTTGAACCGGGTGTCGCTGTTGCTCGCGGTGATGGAAAAGCGCCTCGGGATGCATGTCTCAGGGCAGGATGTCTACGTCAACGTGGTGGGGGGCCTGCATATCGACGAGCCGGCCATCGATCTCGGCATCGTGGCGGCCGTCACCTCGAGCTTGCGCGAAGTGCCGGTGGAGCGAGGGTTGCTGGTGCTGGGCGAAGTGGGCTTGGGCGGGGAAGTGCGTGCGGTGAGCCAGGCCGAGGCACGGATCAAAGAGGCCGCAAAGATGGGGTTCAAACGGTGCCTGCTCCCGGAGCGGAACGTGGCCAAGCTCGATCCGGTGGACGGGATGGAATTGATCGGCATTCATGAAGTCGGGGAGGCGCTGGATGTGGTGCTGGCATAGGACGGCCTGGAACTGGACCGGCCGCAGCGCGGCTCCCGTGCCGCTTGCTCTGACTCTGTGCATCCTGCTGTCCGGCTGCGCCTGGTTCGCGACCAAGGAGGCTGGGCCGCCGCTTCGAACCGCGACGGCGGAGGAACTCACGGGCCTCTTGCGCGAGCGGGAGTCGGCGATCGAATCCCTCAAGGGTCTGTTCAGCGCCAAGGTGCGCGGCGGGCTGATCCCCATCGCCTCACGGATGGAAGGCGCCGTGTATTACCGGAAACCGAACGCGTTGCGCCTCCGTGGATTTACGCCGGTGGGCGGAGAACTGTTTGAGCTCGTGCAGGCCGACGATCTGTACAAACTCCGCTTGCCGACCATGGGCCGCGTGCTAGTCGGCCGCCGATCCGAAATGAGCGAGATGGGCAAGCTCGCGCGGCCCTTTCAGCTCAGCGTGTGGGCCATGTCGGGTCTCCTGGGGACCGATTCGATCGGGGCGGAGGAGGCAGTCCAGTTACACGAGGACGGCGATCGTTATCGGCTGGACGTGTACGGCGTCGGCGCGTCGGATAAGGAGCGGGTCCTCGCGAGGCGTCTCTGGTTCGACCGCCGGACGTTTCTCGTCGTGCAGGAGGAGCGCGTCGCCCCGGGAGGAGAGGTCGAGGCCGTCATTCGATATGAGGATTTTCGGCCGTTGGACAACACGGCGGTGGACACCGTGGCCGCCAAGCCGGGCGCCGGCGCGCCCCTCCTGCGGCCCTTCAAGATTTCATTGGAAGATGGGAGGGGACAGGGCAGTGTGCAGGTGACCTTCCACGAGATCGTGCCCAATCAGCTCTTGAAAACCGAAGACCTCGGCCACATCTCCTGAGCGGTTTCATGCGGATTTTGGCGGTCGAAACAGCCACTTCCTGGCACAGTGTCGCAATCGTGGACGACGACCGTGTGCTGGCGAGCCACGACGAAGACGGCACGGGCGCCCATGGCCAGATGCTCTTGCCGACCATCGATCGGCTGCTGACGGAGACCGGGCTGTGCCTGGCCGACCTTGAGGGGTTCGCGTGTTCGATTGGCCCCGGCTCCTTCACCGGGATCCGGGTCGGCTTGGCCACCTGTTTGGGACTGCGCAGGGCCGTGGACCGGCCGCTGGCCGTGGTGCCGACGCTCGAGGCGATGGCCTGGATGGTCAACGACGAGCGGTTTCCAATTTGTCCCGTCGTCACCAGCCGGAAGGGAGAGGTCTATTGGGCGGTGTTCCGGTGGAAGGCCGGCGTCCTCGAGCGCATCGTTCCGGAGCACGTCGGCTCGCCGACGGCGTTGGGTGAGAGTTTGATGGAGCCGACCGTCCTGTTCGGCAACGGCTGGACCGCCATGGAAGCCGAGATCCGTCAAGCCCTGGCTCCCCAGGCGGCGCCGGTGGACGTCCATCCTCCGGTGGGACGCCCGTCTGCGGCCGCGGTGGCGGCCTTGGCATTGAACAAACTGCGGCGCGGGGAGGCGGCGCCGCTCCACGTGATGCCGCTGTACGTTCAGCGGGCCGAAGCCGAACTGAAATACGAGCAATCCGGGGGCCAGTCGCCGGTGGCCCGGCGGCAAGAGCGGGTCAAGAGAAAGATGGCCGAACGGCTGGCGCGCCGGGGGAAGCCGGGTCGGCGGACCAGGGCGACGGATGGCTAGCGGCATCACCATCGTTTCGGCCACCGCCGATATGTTGCCCGACATTGTCAGCCTTGAGGAGGCTTGCTTCTCGGCCCCCTGGACGCGCAAAATGATGGAGGCCGAGCTGACCGGTAATCCCTTCGCCCGTTTTCGGGTGGCGCTGGATGCCGAGGGGCGCATCGTCGGCTATCACTGCTTCTGGATCGTCTTCGAAGAGCTGCGTTTGATGAATGTGGCGGTCCGCGAGTCGATGCGCCGGCGCGGCGTGGCCCTTGCGCTCGTGACCGAGGCGCTTCACATGGGCCTGGCGGAGGGCGCGACGCGGGCCATGTTGGAAGTCCGCGCGTCCAACGAGGCGGCCCTCGCCCTCTATCGCCGATTGGGCTTCGTGCCGGTCAGCACACGCCGTCGGTATTATGTCAATCCCGAGGAAGATGCTGTAGTGATGGAAATGGACCGGCTTGCTCTGCCAACAGGGTCTTTTCCGGGTAGCGCGCCGGCCGTTGGAGGTGGAACAGTTCCAGCACACTAACCTAACGTAGGAGGTGTCGCATGTTGTCGGAGCACGTGATTGTGGAGCGACTGCGGGAATCCAATCATGAATTCCGGGAACTGGAAGAATCCCATCATCGACTGGATGCGGAACTGAACGAATTGCAGAAGCGTCACGTGCTCACCCCGGCGGAAGAAGTCATCAAGAAACGGCTGCAAAAGGAAAAGCTCGCGAAGAAGGACAGGTTGGCGGAGTTGATCCGGGAATATCGCGAGCACGAGATGCAACACGCCGCCCATTAGGAAATTCAGAATTCATGCCGGTCGCCGGTCTGCCGGCGACCGACTGTCGCCATGGCCCTCATCAATCCCCTTGTCGCGCATATCCGGACCGTCAAGCGGCGATTGATCATCGTCGGCGCCACCCTCGTGGGCATGCTGATCCTGGCGTTCTCGTTTTCGGCCGACATGGTGGCCTGGCTGAACCGGCCCTTTCCGAACCAACTGGTGTTCTACGGGCCCACGGAGGCGCTCTTCGCGTCCATCAAAGTATCCTTCCTGGCCGCGGTCGTGCTCAGCCTGCCCGTGATCTTCTATCAATGCTGGAAGTTCATCGAGCCGGCCCTGCTGCCCAAGGAACAACAATGGGCGATCCCCCTCTTCTTGTTGGCCGGCGGCCTGTTTGCGCTGGGTCTCGTCTTTTGCAACCTCGTGATCCTGCCCCTCGTCATCGATTTCTTCGTCAGCTTCGGGATGGACCGCGATATCACGCCGCAATTGGGGGTGGGCACCTACATCGACTTCAACGTGAAGTTCCTGCTGATCTTCGGCTGCGCCTTCGAGTTGCCGCTGATCATGACGCTGCTGGCCATGGCAGGCATCGTCTCGGGGCGCGTGTTCGCCCGTTACCGCAAACACGCCATTCTGTCGTGCCTGATCCTCTCGGCGATCGTGACGCCGGATGCCACGCTCTTCACCATGCTGCTGATGGCCGTGCCGATGATGGTGCTGTACGAAATCGGCATTCTGGGGGCGCGTCTGTTCGGGCGCGAGGATCAGACAGGTGGTAACATGGATCTGCCGCTGGACCCCGACCTGCCGATGGGCACGGCCGGCACGCGGGTGCGGTGACGAAAAGGAGCGCGATCATGCCGATCATCCTCGCCCTCATCGTGCTGTCTGCGTTCGGATGGGTCCAGGCGGGCCAGGCGGCCGATGCTCCGCCGGGTGGAATTCCCGCCCCTCATGCAGCGCCAGGGGGCGGCGGCCCGTCTGATCAGTCGGTCGCCAGCGTGCAGGCCCTGACAATGGCGGGCAAGGATACGGTCTACGCCGGCTCGTTCGGGCACGGTGTCTTTCGCAGCGGCGACCGCGGTGCGACCTGGTCTCCCGCCGGCACCGGCGTGTCGGATCCCTTCATTCTGAGCCTGGCGTCTGCCAAGAACGGCGCCGTCTATGCCGGCACGTTTCGCGGCGGCGTCTTCCGCACCAGGGACGATGGCAAGACCTGGCAGCCGGTGAACGCCGGGCTCAAGCGCTACGAGATCAAAGCCCTCCTGGCGGCGGGCGACGAACTCTACGCCGGCACGGGTGATGGCGTGTATCGCTTGAACGAGGCCGAGGACCGCTGGTCCGTCGTCACCGAAGGGCTCAACGAGACGCTGGTTCACGCGCTGGCGCGCTCGGCGGACGGGACGCTCTTCGCCGGCACGTCGGGCAAGGGCATCATGCGGTTCAAGCGCGATGCCTCGGGGTGGGTGCGGATGCGGCACGGCTTGAAGGACCACGAGGGCATGGTGGAAAACTTCATTCGCGTCCTGGTGATTGATCAGGACCAGGCCATTTTCGCGGGCACCTTCGACGGCGGCGTCTTCCGCAGCGCCGACGGCGGAAGCACCTGGAGCCCGATCAGCAGGGCTTTACCCAACGACTCCATTCGGGGTATCGTCCTGATCGAAAACGGCCTCATCGTGGCCACGGGCCATGGCATCTTCAAGACGGTGGACAAGGGGCGGCAGTGGATCCCTCTGAACAAGGGCCTGACCAATTTGTCGATTCAGACCATGATCGGTTCGCAGGACGGCGGGCTCTACGCCGGCACGAGCTCCGGCGTCTTCCGGAGCGACGACGGACACACGTGGGTGGCGATCAACCAAGGGCTGGAGGGCGGCATGGCGCCTCCGCCGTTTCTCTTCCGCTGAGCAGGACAGAAAGGATGCAGCATGTCGGATGTGACTGACAAGACGAGAGCGACTATCACCGTGACGAGCAAGGGACAGACGTTGGGCGACATCGTGCTCAGATTCTTCCCCGACGTGGCGCCCGGCCACGTGAAGAACTTCGTGAAGCTGTCCAAGGAGGGCTTCTATAACGGCACGACGTTTCACCGCGTGATCCCCGGCTTCATGATTCAGGGCGGCGATCCCAACAGCAAGAATCCGGATCGGGCGTCGCACGGCATGGGCGGGCCGGGCTACAAAGTGAAGGCCGAGTTCAACAGCAAGCCGCACAAGCGCGGCATCGTTTCCATGGCGCGGGCCAACGATCCGGACAGCGCGGGCTCGCAATTCTTCATCTGCGTGGCCGACGCCAACTTCCTCGACTGGCAATATACGGTGTTCGGCGAAGTGGTGAGTGGGATGGAGGTGGCCGACAAGGTGGTCAACATGAAGCGCGACGGCCGCGACAATCCGCTCGAGCGGGTGGAGATGACGGTCAGCATCTCGGAAGGCTGAGGCGCATCAGAAGGCTGAGGTTCAGGCCAAGGTCGAGTTGAGGTCGCGGATATGTCAGAGGGCGCAGGTCAAGACCAAGGCTAGGTATTGGGTATCCTTCGCTTTGACCTCGACTGCAATCTCATCCGTGCCCTGGGCCGTAGCCTCAGCCTTTGCAGTTTTCCTCCTCTCCGCCTGCGCCATCCCCCAGGTGCCCTCTCGCACCGTGTACGAAGACCCCGTCAACTATGTGCGGCTGGAAAAGGACCCCAGCGTCCTGCCGGAATGGCCGCCGGGACATCACGCCCATCCGGCGCACCTGAGCCCCCAAATGATGCGGACGATCCTGTCCAGCTTGAGAATCCAGGAGCATCGCATCGCTCTCCAGCGGTGGATTCAAGGAGAGCCGCCCTTGGTGCCTGCGTTCACGGAGGATGAGGTGGCCTGGTTATCGGTCCAGGTGTCGGAGGCGCTGGCCCAGGCGGAGTACGACGAGCGCGTGACGTTCTATCTGAGCAAGCCGCAAACCTCCGCCAAGCGGATTGTGACGAGCGGGGGCCTGTACGTCCACGACTCGGAACTGCACGTCGTGCTGGGGAACTGGCAGATCGTCTACGGTATTCCGACCTACGGCATGATCTACGACCGGCGCTATCCCATGCGCCCGACGGCCGCCAAGGGGTTCGACCTCCTGTTCGAGCCGCCGGAGGCCGCCAGACAGGTCAAGGGGAGTTGGATCGACAGCGTGCTGGCCAACTCATCCGACGAACTGGTCATCGACCTGACCAAAATCAAGAGCCCTGAACCCGCTCCGGTCGCCGCGCCGGTGACGTAGCTTCCCTTTCGATCTACCGGAGCGTCGGATCCACCTGCAGTTGCGCGTTTCCGCCCGCTGCATAGGCGAGCGTCACCTCGGCGATCTTATAGTCGTACTGCGCTTCTGCATAGCGCGTTTGAGCGGTGGTTAGGGCCACCTGAGCTTGGGTCACTTCGATCACGGTGCCGAGCCCGAGACGGTACCGCTGTTTCGCAAGCTGCAGCGCTTCCTGCGCGGTCTTGACTTGCTCCTCCGCCAGCTTGATCTGCTGCGCGAAGGTGATGGTGTCGAGATACGCGTTGGTCACCTGTTGCGTCAGCGCTTGTTCCACATTCGTAGCCGCCGCAGCGACCGCCTGCTTTTGAGCGCTGGCTTCCACGACTTGGCTCTCGATCATGAAGCCGGTGAAGATCGGCATGGAGACCAGCGCGCCGGCCATCCACCAGCCGCCCGTCTGTTGGTCGCGACGCGGATCGAACGGCTCGTACGCGCCCCCGCTGCCGATGGCGGAGATGGTCGGAAGATACTGGCGCTTGGCCGCGACGAGGCGTGCCTCCGCCGAGGCCGTCTGCTCCTTCAACCGCTGCAATTCAGGATGGGAGAGACTCTCGTTGATGAGCGATTCGAGCGGGCGGGGCGGACGGACGTCGATGAGGAGGTCCTCCAGCACATACTCCTCGCGTCCGGCGATGCCGATGGCGCGATTGAGGTCTGCGAAGCTCGCCTTGAGGTCGTTGCGGCTGCGCACCAGAAACGATTCCGCGTTGACCAGTTCGACCCGGGCCAAGTCATAGTCCAGCTTCGACTTGAGCTGTTGGCGGTAGAGCGTTTCGATCTGCCCTGCGATCAAGCCCCGCTCACGGACGGTTTCCTCGGCAATCTGCATGAGCTTCCGCCGTTTGAGGCTGGTCAAGTATGCCCGTTGGACCTGGACGATGACGAGCGCGCGTCGGGCGTTCACGTCCTGTCCCTGTGCCCGTTCCGCCAGTTTCGCCGATTCGACGAGATTGCTCGTATACCCGAAGTCATAGAGACGCTGATTCGCGATGATGCCACCGGTGAACGTGGTCTGATTTTCCTGCAGGAGCGCGCCGCCGACGAAAAAGCGCGGGTTGGTCCGCCCGGCTCCCGCGACGGTGTTCGCATTGGCATAGATTTGCGGATAATACAGTGACTTCGTCTGACCCGTGCGCGCCTCGGAAGCCTTGAGGTTGGCCGATGCCTCCTGCACGGCCGGATGGACTTGGAGCGCAAGGTCGATGGCTTCCTGCAAGCTGAGAAAGCTGCTTTGGGTCTGGGCGGCGGACGGTGGCTGCGCATCCGCCGTCGCAGGCAGACCGTACAGAGCGAACAGGGACAGGACGGCAACCTGGGCGATGCATTTCGATGTGAACATGACAACTCCCTTTATTGCGAGGTGAGCGATGATGCCGGCGGTGCCGGAGTCGCACCCGGCGACCGCCGCTCGAACTTCTGTTTGGACGGTTCGGCTTCCGGGAGCTTGAAGGCCGCGGCGCGCACGGGACTGCCGTCGAGCAAGCGTCGTTTGCCGACCACGACCACGTCCTCGTGGCCGTCGAGGCCCGAGCGGATTTCGATCCACTTGCCGTCCGTGATGCCGGTGTCCACGGCGACCTGCTTGGCGGTGCCCTGCTCGACGACGAAGACGTGCTTCCCCGACGGCCCGCTCAAGACGGCCTGCGTGGGAAGGACCAGGGCCTGAGGAATCTCGCGCAGGGCCAACTGGACCTCCGCGAAGGCGCCGGGACGCAGTGCCCGGTCCGGGTTCGGGAGATCGATTTCCACCAGCAACGTTCTGGTCGACGGATCCAGCGCCATCGTGGAGCGGGTCACCACGCCCTCGAAGGCTCGCCCGGGCAACTCGCTAACCAGAAGACGGGCTTTGGTCTTGCCCGGTGTCACCCAGGCGGCGTCGTCCTGCGGAACGCTGGTATAGACGCGGACGGTGCTGACGTCCATGACCGTGAAGAGCGGAATCGCATTGGTCGCCGAGGAGGTGGCCACTTGGATCAAGGCGCCGGGATCGGCAAACCGGGCGGTGACGATGCCGTCGTAGGGCGCACGGACTTTCGTGTAATCGCGCATGATCGCCCGTTGCTGCATCAGATCCTTCGCGCCCTGATACGCCGCCTCCGCCACATCGACGTCCTGCTTCGCGATCACGTCGGGGTTTTCCTTCCAGACGTTGGCCAGCCGCTGGTGCGTGATTTTCTTGATCCGATAGTCGGCCGCCGCCTGGTGATACTGTTCTTCGATCTCAGGTGCGTCGATGATGGCGACGACCTGGTCCTTCTTCACGGGATCGCCTTTGTCGGGGCCGATCCACTTCAGGTACCCGGAGACCTTGGCGTAGAGGGTGGTCTGGTAGAGTGGCGAAATATTGGCCGGTAGCGTCAGGGTGTAGTGCAGATCCCGCCGGACAGGCTTCGTAATCTGCACGTCCACCGGCTGAATAGGCGTGACGCCGGCGGACGAACCGTAGTCATCGTGGTCCGACTGGGCAGCGACTGCGGGAGCCTGCGCGCCTGACGGCGGACGGTCGTCGCGCTGGCACGCGGTGCCTATCACAAGCATTCCTGAGAGCATCATGAGGCTCCAACGGCGCATCGATTAGATCTCCTCCGAAGATTTGGCGGGCGTCTCGGACGCTAAGGGGGGCAGGCGCCGCGAGAGCACGAGGCCATGCATGACCGGCACGACGAGCAGCGTCATGATCGTCGAGACGGCGAGGCCGCCCACGACGGCGCGGGCCAGCGGCACCATCGTTTCGTTGCCCTCACCGAAGCCCAGCGCGAGCGGCAGGAGCCCCAGGATCGTCGCCAGGGCCGTCATCAGAATGGGGCGGATGCGGCGGCGGCCGGCTTCCAGCACCGCCCGCTCGGCCGATGCGCCGGCGTCCGCCATGCGGTTGGCGAAATCGACGAGCAGAATGCTGTTGGACACGACGATGCCCATCATCATCAGGGTGCCGATCATGGACTCGACGTTGACCGACGTATTGGTGAGATGCAGCATCCAGACCGTGCCAATCCAGCCGAGCGGCACGGCGACCAGAATGATGAGCGGGTCCACGAACGACCGGAACAGGCCGACCATCACCAGGTAAATGAGCAGGACGGCGAGAGGGAGCGCGAGCGCGAAGTTGCTGAAGGCGGCCCGCATGTTGGCGACCTCACCCTTCAAGGTGACGGTCACGTCCTTGGGGAGCGTGACGGCGTCCAACACGCGCTCGATGTCCTTCGCGACTTTGCCGAGGTCGTTCCCCACCGGCGAGACCAACACGTCGATGAGCCGTGAAAGATCATAGTGATCCACGGAATCCGGACCCGTCTTCAGCTCCAGCGTGGCGAGGTCGCGCAGCAGAACCGGGGGGCCGCGGCGTTCGTCGCCGGGGGCGTAAAATCCGTTCGAGAGATCGAGGTTCCGCCCGGCAAAGGGCGTGTTCTGGAGCGCAATGCTGGCGCCGCTGGTTCCTGCGGTGATCAGGGAGGCCGTCGGCGCAAGCGGCGTGCGGGCGCCGATGATCGGAATGTTGAGCAGGTCTTCCGTCGAGGTGAGCGACTGCTCGGGATATTGCGCCAGCAGGTAGTAGCCGTTGGATGTTTTCGGGTCCAGCCAGTAATTCGGGCTCAGCGCGAGGTTCGAGCTGATCCCGGTGATCACGTCGACGACCACGCGGTCTTGGGTGATCCCGTAGTAGGCCGCTTTGGTGCGATCGACGTTCACGTGCAGCTCCGGGTAGCTCTTGCCCTGCTTGATGCGGACGTCGGTGGTGTTCGGCACCTGCGCCACCTGCTCCCGGATCCGCTCGGCGACCGGGCGGATCACGTCGAGCGACGGGCCTTTCACTTGGATGTCGATGGGCGCCCGCAACCCGAAGTTGAGCACGTCGCTGATGATCCCCCCGGTTTGGAACGAGACTTCGACGCCCGGCAACTCCTCACGCAGCCGGGCGCGGAGCGTGCCGACATAGTCTTCGGTCCGGCCTTCGTGGCCGGTCACCAGGTTCACCAGGATGAATGCGGTGTGGTTGCCGGTGTTGGGCGCGAAGCGCGCGGCGTCCCCGAAATAGAGCCCCGTGTTCGAGATCACCTCTTCCAATTCGTGCGGCGGGATCGTGTCCTGCACGAGGTGCTCGATCTGCGCGACGATTGCGGTGGTTTTCTCGATGCGCGAGCCCTCCGGCGCGCTGACGATCATGGTGAAATTGCCGGCGTCCACCTTGGGGAAGAACTCGGTATGCAGGCGCGGGAGCACCAGCACGGCCGTGCCGGCCAGGGCAAGGACGGCGATCGCCACGACGACCGACTTGAACCGGACGCCGAACCGCAGCAACGGCTCGTAGACGGCGAGCACGTAGCGGAACCAGTCGGCGGCCTCGTGCTCGTCGCCCCGCGCGCCGGCGTGGCCCCGCTGATAGAGCCGTGCCAACACGACAGGCGTCACCGACATGGAGACGGCATAGTCCGCGAGCATGGCGAAGGCCACCGTCATGGCCAGCGGGACGAAAAGATACTTGATGATGCCCGAAAAGAAGATGATGGGCAGGTAGACGATCAGGATGCAGACGGTCGCCACGAAGATGGGCAGCGTCAATTCCGTCGCGCTGTCCTCGGCGGCGGCGCGCCCGTCCTTGCCCATTTCCAGGTGGCGGTGGAGGTTTTCCTGCACGACGATGTTGTTGTCCAGCAGCGTGCCGATCACGAGCGCCAGCCCCCCGAGCGTCATGATGTTGACGGTTTGGCCCGTCAGGTACAGCGCGACGAGCGCCGCCGTGAGCGACAAGGGGATCGCCAGCCCGACCACGAGCGCCGCTTTCACGCTGCGCAGAAAGAGAAAGATCATCAGGCCGGCCAGGCCCGCGCCGAGCAGGCCTTCTTTTTGGAGATTGGCGATGGCCTGGCGGATGTACAGCGACTGATCGTAGAGAAACTTGACCGTGGC
Organism: Nitrospiraceae bacterium; assembly: GCA_040255845.1. GTDB lineage: Bacteria > Nitrospirota > Nitrospiria > Nitrospirales > Nitrospiraceae > Nitrospira_D. The sequence goes on from JBDZVU010000009.1 coordinate 62,160, forward strand.
GCCCGCGGGGATTTCCGTCATCTTGCGGAGTTTGTCGCGGATGCCGTCGGTCACTTCGAGCGTGTTCGCCCCTTCCTGCCGGGCGATGGGCAGGTAGGTGGCTTCGCGGCCGTTGACACGCACGATGGAGGTCTGTATCGCCGCGCTGTCCGCCGCGGTGCCGATGTCGCGGACGAGAATGGGCGTCCCGTTGACGACCTTGATGGGAATGTCGTTGATCTTCTCCACGAGGTCGATGAGACTGTTGGAATAGACGTAATAGTCCAGGTCGCCGATCTTGATGTCCCCGGCCGGGATGATGGCGCTTTGGCTGTTGATGGCCTTCACGACGTCGGAGGGGGAAATGCCGCGGGCCAGCATGCGCTGCTGATCCATGAACACCGTGATCTGCCGGACTTTTCCGCCGAGCGGTGGACCAGCCGAAATGCCGGGAATGCTCGCAATCTGCGAGCGGACGGTGAAATACGCGACGTCACGAATCTCCTTGGGCCCGAGGGTGTCGCTGCTGACCGACAACAGGCCGACCGGCAGGCTGGAGACCCCGAACTTGTACACCGACGGAGGAAAGACGCCCGGCGGCAACAGGCGGATGATGCTGTAGGCCAGGCTGGTGAGTTCGGACTGCGCCGCATCAATGCTGTACTCGGGCTGGAAGAAGACCTTGATGTAGCTGATCCCGGCGAGCGACTGGGATTCGATGTGCTCGACGTAGCTGGCTTCCACAAACCGCTGCTCCATGCGGAGCGTGATCGCGCCCTCCATTTCAGTGGGACTCATGCCTCGATAGAACGTCGTGACCAGGATGGTGGGAAGCTTGATCTCGGGGAAGATGTCCACGCGCATCTTCTTGTACGACACGGTCCCCAGGACGAGGGCGATCATGCACAGCGCAAAGACCGCGTAGGGGTTCTTGAGGGCGGCTCGGGTCAGCATGGGGCCGTCACCTGATAGGTCGTGCGGTTCCAGAGGAGCCAATAGCGGCAGAGGTCGCCGGCAAACGACACGAGCTCCTCGAAGGTGCCGGGTTTCACGACGTACCCGTTGGCGCCGAAGCGATACCCGGTCGTCATGTCCAAGGCGGCGTCGCTGGTGGTGAAGACCACGACGGGAATCGAGGAGATGCGCTGATCGGAGCGCAGGCGCGCCAAGAACTGATCGCCTCGCGTTTTCTGCAGCTGCCAGTCAAGGACGATCAGGGCCGGCAGCGGCTCATGACCGGCTCTGGCCGTCAAAAAGTGAAGCGCACCTTCGGCGTCGTGCTCGGTATAGAGCGCGACGTCGGGCTGCGCCTGCGCCAGCGCGAGGCGAAACAACTCGCACTCCCCCGGGCTGTCTTCGATCAGCAGAATGGAAGCATGGGGCGCCATGGCGTCTGCTGGATCAGCAGACTCCGTGCCCGTTGTAGGACTCAGGTCTCTGTCAAAAGAGCGGAAATTTTTCAGACAGTTAGGCAGCCTCCCACGGCATGATGCCGGATGGAGGGCCTCGTTCGTTCTGGAAAGATTCCAGAGGGTCTGGAGGAATTCCAGCGTGCGTTCAGCGCGATTGTGTCTGCGGGAAGGCTTGTATAGAATCCGGGCTCGATGCAGGGAACGGCACGATGGACGTGACCCATGACGGCAAGTTCGACCCTTCCCGTTTGGTGGAGTGGGTGGTCAGCGCCGAGCGGCACCGGCAATTGGAGGAGGTGCTGTCCTACGTGGACAGCATCCACCACATGATCGATCCCGACATGTTCGACATCCCGCGGAAGCGGCTGGAAGAGCTGAGTTGGTGTTTTCAGTGCGACGACCTCGAGCCGACCGGATTCACCGTGACCGTCTGCTATGACGATCTCTTTTGGCTCCAGATCATCACGGACGTCGCGTATGAGTATTCGCTGCGCAAGAGCACCGGCCGGAGGGCGGCGAGCCTCACCAACGCGGGATTTGAAGATCTGATCGCCTGGCTCGCCGATTCGGAACGGCGCCTGTTCCGCTCTCCACCGTCCACCCCGGCCGTCAGTTGAACAGGAGCTGAGCCGGCACCTTGACCAGGAACGCGTCCATCCGATTTCCGCCCATGTTCGCCGTCCAAATGTAGTACCGGCCGCTGATGTCCAGATTTCCCTTCGGCGCCTTGTAATACTCGGTCTCTCCGCCCGGCGCGTCGAGGTCGGTCATCACCGGCGCTACCACGAGCTCATCGTCCGAGCCGTCCAGCCGGAAGCAGAGAACCTCGTTCTGAGCGGGGGCCCGATCGGCGGCGGCACCGCAGGCGAATTGGCGATTCATCGGCAGGGAAGGCTTCGCGTTTTGATGGGAGACGTGCTCGATCCGATTGATGTTCCAACTGGAGCCGTAGAACACGCGGGGCCCCTTGCTCACCGGCGAAGAGAAGATCCAGCTCACGATGGCATTCGGCAGGGGGTTCCAGCCATCGTTCCCGATCACATAGCCATAGCCGAGGTCAGCGTGGCCGACGCCGCCCTGCTCGTCGTACACGACGGATTCCGCTCCCGTTTCCAGGTCGATGAAAATGTTTTCGAGATCATGCCGCCCGTCGATGTTGTCCAGGAGCAGCAGGTAGCGTCCGCTCTTGTCGATGTGGCACTCGTCGAACTTGCCGCGCTCGGGGAAAAACGAGAAGCGGCCGGTCGCTTCGTGGAACACGATGCAGCCCAGGTTCTTCCCCGTGCTTTTGACGCGCAAGGTGGCGCTGTGGACCTGGTCGTCGTTGCTGGAATGGGCTTGCCAGATGTACCGGTCGCTGCCGTAGACCTGGGTGACGTCGAACACCGTATCGAACAGGTGGGAGACGACGTCGTAGCGGAGCAGCGCAGGCCCATCGTTCAGATAGAGTTTGTTGGGCCGGCTCGCGCTGAAGTACCATCCTTCGCCGGTCGCACGGACGAACTTGCTGACGGCGGGAAACAGCGGGCCGACTTTGGTGATGGTGTCCGTGGTCTTGTCCAGTTTGAAGAGGGTCGGGCCGGATCCGCCCCGCTGGCTATTCAATCCCAGGAAGATGTACATCTCGTTGGCGTTCTCATGGGCATTCGTGTTGCGCCAATACGAGTAGCCCACCGGGATGACGCAGTCGGCTCCGCCGCAGTCGGAGGCGTCCGTGATCCGCACGGCTTCGGTGTTGTAGGGCGGCGGAAACGAGAATTTCCCACGGGTCTCCGGCACGAAGGTGCGGAACTCGCTGGCTTTCCACCGCGGGCGCAGCCCGCCTGGGAGCTGCTCCACGAATCCTCCTGAGGCGGCGGCCGTGACCGCCACCGGCGCAGCGGACGCCGCGCCTCCCTCTTCACCGCTTCCGCAGGACACCGACATCAACGCCGCCCCGGCCAGCAGCAGGACGGCAAGGCTCCGACGCGCTTCGATCATAACCATACCTCGCTCGGCAATTATGGACAGGGAATCACTCTGGGCCGGATGCTGTGCACGACCCGCTGGAGCGACACCATAGCCGGATCGCCTGGCCTGGTTGCGAAGGTGCGTCGAGGGCCGTGTAAAAGATCGGAAAGAGCGAGGGGGGAGGGGGGTAAAAAATGTCAGGAGAAGGCCTTACGCCAGTGCGAACGAGGCGACAGGCCGGCGCGGGGCGGCGGCCGCGTGTCGCCTCAGCGCAGCGCGACGAGAACGTGATGAGCCGGCGGCCTGATCACGCGCTCATCCGGGAGGAAGAACCGGCGAAACCGCCTGCTCGGGCGCTACGCGACCTGCATGCCGCGCTCAAAGAAGAGCGCGCGGTTGATGTCCCCGATGCTCACCATGCCGACCAGGATCGTGCCATTCACGACCGGGATGCGGCGAAAGTTCTTGAGGCCCATGTACGAGGCCGCTTCCAAGATGGGGGTGTCGGGTGACACGGTGAGGGGATGGCGGCTCATGACCTCCTCTACTTTTCGCCCGAGCACCTCGGCATAGCCGTCCTCCATCTCGATGAAGTCCCGGCTGCGCACGTTATCGTGGAGGTAGTCCCCGTAATTGGGATAGAGCGGAAGCAGAACGTCGCGGAGCGTCACCATGCCGA
>JBDZVU010000057.1:0-20651 GCA_040255845.1 Nitrospiraceae bacterium
CTGGCCATCTGCCGGCACGAGTCTGCACAGCGCCGGCAGGTCTCCGCGCATTTGACCATCATCGAATCGCCGTTCGCGATTTTCTCGCAGTCTTCCGCGCATTGATCACAAATCTCCGCGCACAGGCCGCAGGTACGCGAATGCAGGGGCGATCCGCGAAGCATGAAGTCCGCGCTGGTTTGGCATATTTCGGCGCAATCCAAGAGCAGTCCAATATGGCGCGGTTCCGCGTGCTTGCCTCCCAACTCCAGGCAATGCTGCACGGTCTCCGTACAAATGGCATGGCATTCCTGACAGTGCTCGATACATTCCCGCATCAGGTTATTTTGTTCCATGGTTCCCCTCCCTTCGTTGGCCGTCTCGGCGCAATAGCCCGCAGACCGCCGTCCCGCGGGCGCGGTTTCAAGGCTACGTAGAATACCGATCACCATACCAAAGCGTTTTGCGGGTGTTTTACTGGACGCATCCCTACATGGCGGCGCAATTTCTACGAGGGCCGGGTCTCCCACTTTTTCGGATGCACAGTATCGGCCATTCGCATGGAAGTGTCGGTCCGGGACATTCCGTACTTTTGAAGACAAGCTGTCGGGACGGGATTGCCCTGAGCCAGGCTCTTCTGTGTAGGGCAGGGTATAAGCCGCCGGTCTGGCAGGCTTTCATTCGGGAGGCGCCGATCGGTGTTGCGCCGCGGACGGTACGGCCATTGCGAATCTGGTGTCTGGGCGTCGCCGTCTCCTCGAAACGTCTACCTTTCCATGCATGGCATGATTCGCGCTCGCGATTCCCCTTGCCCCGAGTTGTGGATGAGCACGCCGCTGTCCTAGGGACAGGCGCCCAATCGCCATGCTCCTCACATTCAATCCTCAACGCTGAGGTCGGCTCGGATGCGGCCGACAGCCAAGAAAGGAAGATCATGAATCTTTTCTGGACATACGGAATGCGATTCGCCGCTGCATCGGCTCTCCTGTTCGGATCCGCGCTGCACGCGGATGCCGGTGGGGGCCACCACTCGGGGATGCAACGGGAGAAAGGCCAATCCTCCAGTGAACGCTCGGGTGACTGGCAGAAAATTACCGGCACCGTCAAGAAAGCCAAGCCTGTCGGATTGCGCAATAAGGATCAGGACAATTTGCTCGTGCAGCTGGAGACGGACAAAGGCCGCCGCAAGGTGGTGGATTTGGGGGATGCCAAACGCCTGGAGATGGACATCAAGAACGGGGACAGGATTACGGCATGGGGTCAGCCCATGAGGTTCGGAGACAAGGACGTGTTCGTGGCCCGCAAACTCGAAGCGCATGGCCAGAAAGTGCGGATCGAACATCCGGATCTGGCGATGGAGGATTCAGACCGCAGGGAGATGGCACGGAAAGGGGGAGGCAAGGAAAGCGGGCAGGGTCAAATCAAGGGTGAAGTGGTCGCCGTGGGGCAGGTGATGGAGTACGAGCGTGCGGGCAACGTGATGGCGTTCGATCGGGACCACTTCTATATCGTCCAAGAGCCGGACGGCCGCCAAAGCCACCTGATCGTGGCCGACGACATGGACCAGCGCTTGTCGGTCGGTGACAAGATTCAGGCGCGCGTCAAACCGGACGGCACCGTGGCATCGATTTCCCGGATCGCTTCCGGTCGGGGGCAACCAGAGGAGCAGCAGCGCGGCCGGTCGAGGGAGGAAACGGCGCAATTCCGGTCCTCGGAAGAAGACTACTAATGTAATTTGTTGGGGCCGGGGAGAGACGGCTCTCCGCTCTCCCCGGTTGCCGCTCCTCGTGGGTAACTAGTGCTGCGTGCTCTCGCCGGCGGCGATCCGGCTCTCATCTTTGCGTTGTTCCTGCTTGTGGCGCCCCATCTCATTGCCACTGTGGCGGCTCATGTCCTGTTTCTGTTTCATAGAGGACTTCTGCATTCCGCCGTCCGTCTCACCCTGCTCCGCAAACTGATCTGAGAAAATGTCGCTGTCGCGGTAGCGGCCGCCGTTCCGGTCCGGCGGTTCGTTCGTCAGCCCGAAGCGGTCGCCCGAGGTATATCCGCTCCAGCGGTCGCGCCGGCTTCCATATTCCCGGGATTCCCGGGCCTCAGCGGAAGGGGGAAACAACGGCTCCTCTCCGCGCTCGTACCGAGCATCGCGTTCCTGCCGTTCGGGAATGGCCAACGCGAGCTTTGCGCCCGCTTCATGAAATCCCTGGTTAGCCTTCTTAATGATCAGCCGCTTGATCGGTCTCACATCCTCCTCTGAATACCAGTGATCTTCCACACCGTCGTTCAGCACGTTCAGGGCGCGGCGGACAAAGCTTTCCGCCAATTTGGGCTGGCCGTTCTCCAGGGCGTCTGCGGCATCGTCGAGGTAGTCCAGAATGCGGCACTGATCACAGCCGGAGGGCTGGTTCATGAAGACGTTCTTGAACCGATTGCTCTTGAGCGCTTTGGCCACATCCTTGACCCAGTCTGCGGTGATGTTGGCCTGCGGCGCAGGCGCAAGCCATTCCGCAGCCAAGGTGGACGGGGCGGGCATCGTGGCGATGCCCAGGCCGCAGGCACCCGCCACCAACACGGGAAACGTTGTCCTTCGCAGTAGATCCATCGTGCACCTCCTCGAGTGTGACAAATCCCGCGTTACAAGTTTTGCAATCGGGGTGCCTTGGCGAGACTGCATTCCGGCTGGGTCAGCATCGAGGCAGTGTGCCGTACGCAAGCATCCGGCGACTGCGGATCCCGACGCAAAGAGCCGATCGTTGAGGCAGCAAGCTGAAGTCGTGGATCAATCCACGTGAGAGACGAGCAGCGCGGATATCGTCTCCCCGAAATATCGGGGGGCACTGACGCGGGCGGCTGGCAATGAGGGTATTTCGGGGGTCCCAATGGGGTTCTCACCCATGTTTCCGGCACGAGAAGCCCGGCGTCCTTCTTAGACGATGGGACCAGCGACGTTATACTCTGGAATCCCGCAGCCGCTTCCAAGGAAGTTCCCTTGTCCGGCGCGAGATGTCCCCTAAGACGGCACGTACGACCAAGGCTTCAGATTTCTGGTTGGTTGCTCTGCTCCGGCAGGCGCTTCGTGGCCCCGCATTCCAAGCAGAGCCAGAGTGTCCGGGTCTCGGGGCCGGTGATGGAATCGCCGATTGTGGGATTGCTGATCTCGGCCATCGGTCGCTGACAGTCCTCACACACCGGCGCCGTCTGGCGCGCCGACGCCGAGGGTGAGCGCGCTTTGAAGTACTGTTCCGAACAGATATAGCGGCGGGGCTGCTTGCCACTCTTTCCGCCGGCGACATACCAGGCTATCGAGACGTGTGACGCGCCGCAGACTTCGCAGAAATTCCGCAATTCCATGTCTCGGCTGCAAGGTGTACTTCAGTCCGAGCAAATTCACTAGATCCGAATGGCACTCGGGTACTACGTAAGAGAGAAGGGGAAACCTACCGGTGCCCATTTGTCGGCTACGGGAGCCACTTGCCTCCCGGTGGCTTCCTGGAGTTCTCTTTGGGACGATACAATGGTGAACAGGCCTGCAACCAAAGGAACGGACGCCATGAATGCTGCGACCTTACTGGTGCGTTGCCTCGAGAATGAAGGAGTGCGGTATCTCTTCGGGCTGCCCGGCGAGGAGACGCTGGCGTTCACCGACGCGCTGGCGGATGCCGGCATCCAGGTCATTCAGACGCGGCACGAGCAGGGCGCCGCCTTCATGGCCGACGTCTACGGCCGGCTCAGCGGCCGGGCCGGGGTGTGTTTCGCCACGTTGGGGCCGGGAGCGACGAATCTGCTGACCGGCGTCGTCGATGCCTATCTCGATCGTGCGCCGCTGGTGGCGATTACCGGGCAGGCTTCGCTCAACCGCCGCCATAAGGAGTCGCATCAGTACATCGACGTGCTCTCCATGTTCAAGCCGGTCACGAAGTGGAACGTCTCCATCCCCAGAGCGGAGGTGGTTCCGGAAGCCGTGCGCAAGGCCTTCAAGATTGCCCAGACTGAAAAGCCGGGGGCGACGCATCTGGAGTTGCCCGAGGACGTGGCGGAAGAAGAGGTCGCCGAAGCAGCGGCTCACCCGCTGTTCGTCCAGGCGCCGGTCATGCCGGAGCCGGCGCCGTCTCAAGTGACGCGCGCCGTGCGAGTCCTGGCGGACGCTCGGCATCCGGTTATTTTGGCTGGCAACGGCGTCATCCGGGGCAGGGCCTGGGACGCCTTGCGCACCTTCGCGCGATCGCTGCAGATCCCTGTGCTGCACACGTTTATGGCCAAGGGGGTGATGCCGGACACCGATCCCTTGTCGCTGTACACGCTCGGGTTGTCTACGCGGGATTATGCCGCGGTGGTGATGGAGCAGGCAGACGTCGTGCTGACGATCGGATACGACTTCGTCGAGTATGCGCCCTGCTTCTGGAATCCGGACCGCGACAAACGCATCATCCACATCGACGGCTCGCCGGCGGAAGTCGATGAACATTACATTGTCGAGGTCGGAGTCTTGGGCGATCTCCGGTTATCGCTCGAGCTCATCGGCCGCCAAATGGCTCCGTTCAAGCAGGCGTGGGCCACGCAGGCCAGGAAGACCGTGGCGGACGGCTTTGAGGCCGAACTGGCCGGCCAGACATCCTGGCCGATGCGCCCGCAGCACATCATGCGTGATCTCCGCGCGGCGCTTCCGCCGAATGCCGTGATCGTGTGCGATGTGGGGGCGCATAAGCTGTGGATGTCCCGGATGTTCCCGTGCGACATGCCGAATTCCTGCATCATCTCGAACGGATTTGCCGCCATGGGCCTGGCCCTGCCCGGTGCCATTGCGGCCAAGCTGCTTGACCCGTCCCGGCCCGTGGTCGCGGTCACAGGGGACGGAGGATTTCTGATGAACTCCCAGGAATTGGAAACGGCCGTCCGGCTCAACCTCCCGCTGGTCATCCTGGTGTGGCGTGATAACGGCTACGGGGTCATCCGCTGGAAGCAGCGCGTCCGCTACGGGCGCACCTCGTCCGTGGATTTTGGCAATCCCGATCTGGTCCGGTATGCCGAGAGCTTCGGGGCCGCCGGCTATCGCGTCGCGCATCCTGGAGAATTGCGGCCCGCTCTGGAGCAAGCGCTGCAACAGAAGTCGCCGGTGCTGATCGACTGTCCAGTGGATGACGACGAAAATATGCGGCTGACAGAACGTCTGCGGTCGCTGCCGCGTTCTTCCTGACACGACGGAGTGGACGGACAGCGGTCCTCCATAAGAACAATTCGCCTTGCGCGCGCGGCTCACGCGCAGAACCCCGGGAAGCTCCCAGTTCCTAATGCGTGGATCTGGCGGAGCAGGGGCTCGGTTGCTCGGTATGTCCACGCGCGACGCTGGATCGATTGTTGCCTCCTTCTTAGAGAGAGCGAAGGAGGCCATGCCGTACCTGAACGCTTGTCACGGTACGCACGGCGGTGCGCAATCCGGATCCCGCAGCGCTCATGTCTCGATCGGACAGCCGTCTGGCAGCATCCCACCATGAAAGAGAAGGGCAATCCTCCGATCGCTCAGCGGAAGAAAGAGACGCCGCGCTCGCTCGCCGTCCGGCATGGGTACTGAACAACGGTCCTGGGGGCGTCGAGGATTCTCTCATGAGCCTTGCTGAGGCAACCGTTCTGCTCATCGATGATGATCTCGGAGATCTCCAGAACTGGTCGAACGCGCTCAAGCAGGCCTTCCCCAGCTTCAGCGTTCTGCAAGCCTTCGGTGGTCAGGCCGGGTTGGATCTCTGCCGCTACCAGCGCGTCGACTGCGTGATTCTCGAGCCAGCCATGGCCGGTCTTTCCGGTCTCGAGGTGATGAAGAGCCTGTGGCCCGATCGTGGAGCGCCCAGGCGAGCCCTTGTGGCCTTGACACGGCGAACCGATCGGGAAAGCCACGAAGCCGCGTATCGCCACGGCGCCCATGCGTGCTTGGTGAAGGGACATACCACGGTCCAAGAATTGGGCGAAGCCATTGACCGGGCGATGGCCGCTGCCGTGTCAGGCTCGTCGTAATGGTGTGCGCGTTTGTCCGCAGGCTGGGATTTTCTCCAGTTCGTTTATGGATGGCGGTGGGATAGCGTGCGGGTCATGCCGCGCGTGGAATACAGGCCGCGGGTCGAGGTGCTGCGCTTCGCGCGTGAATGCGAAAAGCTGCTGGCCTTGGCGAGCGGGGGCAATGGGTTCACCGGCCAGGAACAGGACGCTCTCCGAGCGTATGTGGAGGCACTCCGAGCGCTGGTTTCTCAAGAAAGGAGACGCAAGCCCGCTGCATGATGGCGTGTCATTTTCTGTCACATGGGAGGATGACTATGGATAGGCTGCGGCAAGAAGTGGAGCGGTTTATGCGAGAGTGCGAGCATTTTCTCGGATTCATCAACCAGGACGGCAGTCTGACGTCCGAAGAATGTGAGGCCCTGAAGTACTATACCGATGAGTTGAGCACGCATGTCACCAGATTCTGCGGGATCGGAGATCGTGCGCAACCCAAGGGATAGCTCGGCAGCCCGAATCGCGTGCGGCGGTCGCCGGCCTACCGCCCAGCGGCTTCTCCCGCTCGCCAGCCACATCGTCGTCGCTGAGCGGACCACGCACGCCGCCGATCTGCTGAAGGCGCGTGAATGAGCGTACGGCCTGCGGTAGAGGTCGCACAGCCCTCCTTGGTCGGCCCCTCCATTGAGTTTCCCGAGGGCACCCGGGTAGACTTCCCCTGCGTGCCGTTCCCGGCAAGGCACTCGGAGGAGGAGGGCAAGCATGCGATCTCATACTGTTTCTTTGGCAGTCCTCGTGGTGGGGTTGGCAACGCTGGTCCACGCCGCAGATGCGCCGGTGGCCTCCAACGGCGCGGGACCTGAAATCATCAAGGGGAAAGACGGCGCCCCTATGGTGCTGATTCCTGCCGGCTCGTTTTTGATGGGCAGCAACGACGGCCTTCCCAACGAACGCCCGGAACATACCGTCACGCTGAATGCGTACTACATCGATCAATTCGAGGTGACGGCGGGACGCTATCAGAAGTTCGTGGAATCGGCCAACCGCAACGCTCCGCCGACGTGGGACGACGAGGCGGCGCAAGCGATGAGCGACCTTCCTGCGGTCGGCATGTCATGGAAGGACGCGGCGGCCTACTGTAAATGGGCCGGCAAGCGCCTTCCGACGGAGGCGGAATGGGAGAAGGCGGCGCGGGGTACCGATGGGCGACGCTATCCCTGGGGACACATGCAGCCGTTTGTCGACATTGCGAACTACAACCGGGGGGTATGGGTGAGTGAGGCGGTTACGTTGGTGCCGGTCAATAGCGGCGTCGAAGGAATGAGCGTGCGGCATGGGCTCAAAGAGGGCGGCAAGAGTCCGTACGGGCTCTATCACATGGCTGGCAACGCGGCCGAATGGGTGGCCGACTGGTACGACCGCGAATACTATCAAAAGTCTCCGCCGGCCAATCCGACGGGACCTAGCGACGGCGAGAAGCGCGTCATTCGTGGTGGCTCGTGGGCGGATCTGCCCGTGGCTCTACGGGTGACGTCCCGGATGTCGGCAGAACCGGAGTACGAAGACCGCACGATCGGATTCCGTTGCGCCATGGATGCCGGCAAGTGACCTCGCCGCGGTCCCCCGAACCGGGGGCCGGCCCGCCTGCCGGCATCCCGGAACGGACGATCGTGCTCTTCGTGACCGGCTTGGTCCTGCTGTATGCGTTATGGGCGATTCAGCCTAGTCCCTCGGCGAGCCCGATCAAGCAGAACCCGCCTGGGCCCACAGGCGCGCTTTCCGCCGAACGGATCCCGCTGGTCAGCGGCGAAGAGCCGATCGCCGACATTTTCACCAAAGCGGGCTGCGTAGTCTGCCACACCATCCCCGGAATTCCAGCCGCGCGCGGGCAGGTGGGCCCGCCCCTGGTGCTCGGCGTGACGGGACCGCAGCGTCTTCAAGACCCCGGGTATCAAGGACAGGCGAAAACCGTTCGCGAATATGTCGTGGAATCCGTGCTGGAACCGGGACGGTACGTAGTGCCGGGCTATCCCGCCTTGACCATGCCGACTTGGTACGGGTCGAAATTGAGCGCGCTGGCGCTGGAAAAAATCGCGGCCTATCTGGAGCAGCAGACCGACGCGCCTTGACCCCGGCTCAGCGTTTGCGGAACGGGGTGACGTTCCCGGTGGGTCCGTTTCCCTGGATTTTGAAGGCGTCGCTTCCCCCTCCCCCCGGCTGCTTATCGAGCAGCGCATTGACTGCGTCGTCGCCCTTCAACCCCTCCAGCTTGATCTTCAGGCGCAGGTTGTTGGCGCTGTCCGCGTTGATGAGGGCCTGCTCCAGGCTGATCTTGTTGGCCTTGTACAGCTGAAAGAGGACGTGGTCGAAGGTTTGGCAGCCTTCTTCGATGCCCTGCTCCATCGCTTCTTTCAGCGTGTCGACTTCCGCCTTCTTGATCAGATCCTTGATGCGCGGCGTGTCGAGCATGATCTCCAGGGCCGGGACTCGCTTGCCGTCCAGCGACGGGATCAACCGCTGGGACACGATCGCGCGGAGGTTGAGCGACAATTGCAGATAAATCTGGGCGTGCCGCTCGACCGGGAAGAAGTTCATGATCCGCTCGATTGCCTGGTTGGCGTTGTTGGAGTGCAGGGTCCCGATGCAGAGGTGCCCGGTTTCGGCGAAGGTAATCGCCGCTTCCATCGTCTCGGTGTCCCGGATTTCTCCGATCAGAATGACGTCGGGCGCCTGCCGCAGGGTGTTCTTGAGCGCGTTCTGGAAATTCAGCGTATCGAAGCCGACTTCCCGCTGCGTGATGATCGATTTCTTGTGTTGATGCACGAATTCGATGGGATCTTCCACCGTGATGATGTGCCCGGGATGGATGCTGTTGCGATAATCGATCATGGCGGCGAGCGAGGTCGACTTACCGGACCCTGTGGCGCCGACCACCAGGACCAGGCCCCGCTTCGTCATCGCGATGTCCTTCATGATCGGCGGGAGCTGCAGCTCGTCGATCGTCTGGATCTCCGCCTTGATGTGGCGGAACACCAGGCCGACGTTGCCGCGCTGGCGGAAGATGTTGACCCGGAAGCGGCCCAGCTCCTTGTAGTACAGGGCCAGGTTCATCTCCATCTTTTCTTCGAATTCGCCGCGCTGTGGGCCGCGCATCAGGGCCAACGCCAGTGCCTCAAGCTGCTCGTTCGTGAAGGGCGGAGCATCGGTCTGTTGTGTCGCGCCGTGGATGCGATAGATGGGCGGAGCTTCCACGGTGAGATACAAATCGGATGCTTCCCGATCGACCATCACTTTGAGCAGACTGCGAATGTCCATATGCCGAGCGCCCTCCCTGGATGGTTTACGCCACGCCGCTGACCGCGGAGCCGAACAAATTGGGATTCATGCTGCGCGATTGGGCTTCGGCCTTCGTCACCACTCCGCGTGTCGCGAGTTCCAGCAGCGCCATGTCCATGGTTTGCATGCCGTCCTTCTGGCTGGCTTGCATGATGCCGGGAATCTGGTGCAGCTTCGCTTCGCGGATCAGGTTGCGCACCGCCGTGGTCGCGACCATGATTTCGAGCGCGGCGATGCGCCCGCCGGTTTTCTTCTTGAGCAGCGTCTGGGTGATGACCGCTTCCAGCGCCTCGGACAGCTGGGTGCGAATCTGCGCCTGCTGAGCCGGGGGAAACGCGTCGATGATGCGGTCGATGGTCTTGGGCGCGCTGGAGGTATGCAGGGTGCCGAAGACCAAGTGGCCGGTTTCCGCGGCGGTCAACGCGAGCTGGATCGTCTCCAGATCCCGCATTTCGCCGACGAGCACGATGTCCGGATCCTCGCGCAGCGCCGATTTGAGCGCGTTGGCGAACGACAAGGTATGCACGCCCAGCTCTCGTTGGTTCACGAGGCACTTCTTTGATTTGTGGACGAACTCGATGGGATCTTCGATCGTGATGATGTGGCCTTCGAACGTGTTGTTGAGGTAGTCCACCATGCCGGCGAGGGTGGTCGACTTACCCGACCCCGTCGGCCCGGTGACCAAAATCAATCCTTTCTCCTTGTCGCAGAGCTGGCGGATGACCGGTGGCATCCCGAGCTTTTCGAGCGGCAGAATCTCGGTGGGAATGTTCCGGAAGACGGCGCCGAGCCCGCGCTGCTGCACGAACACGTTGACGCGAAAGCGGGCGATGTCGCCCAACTCGAAGGAAAAGTCGCATTCGCGCTTCTCCTCAAAATTCTTCCGCTGCGCATCGTTCATCAGGTCATAGATGAGCGAGTGGGTTTCCTCAGCCGTGAGGGCCGGGTGGTCCAATTTCTTCAAATCGCCGTGGATGCGGATCATCGGCGGCTCGCCGGCGCTGATGTGGCAATCGGAGGCCCCTTCCTTCACCGAAAACGTCAGCAGCTTCGAAATGTCCATGGACGCGGCTCCCTTGGCGAATCCCGGAGGAGAATGGATGATGTGCAGATGAGACTGGTGTGATCATGCCATAGGAAGGCGATAAAGCAAGCAAAAGCCGGAAGCATGCGGGCGAATCACCAGCGGGCAACGGCTCAGAGCAGTCCCGCGGCGCGGCCCGCCCGCTTGAATGCGGCGAGCGCCTCGTCGATGTGCTCGGTCGAGTGTTCGGAACTGACGGTCACCCGAATCCGGCTGGTGCCGTCGGGAACCGTGGGGGGGCGAATTGCAGGCGCATACACGCCGCCGGCCAACAGCTCTTCGGCAAACTTGAGCGCCAGCGAGGCGTCACCCGTCAGGATGGGCAGAATCGGACTCGCCGTGGCGGCAAGCCGAAACCCCAGCCGGCGGAGGCCTTCGGCGAGCCGCTGCTGGTTCGCCCAGAGGCGCGCGCGCCGCTCCGGTTCACGCTGGAGTACGGCCAGCGCCGCTGCGGCCGCAGCCATGGGACCGGGAGCGGGCGCCGTCGTGAAGATGAAGGGCCGGCAACTGTTGATCAGATAGTCGATCAGGTCCCGCGGGCCGGCGACGTACGCGCCGCTGCTCCCCAGCGCCTTGCCTAGCGTGCCCATGTGGAAGGGGATGGACGATTCCACGCCCAAATGTTCCAGCGTGCCGCGGCCGGTCTGGCCCATGATGCCGGTGCCGTGGGCATCGTCCACGTAGACCGTCGCGTCACAGCGCTGTGCCAGCGAAGCCAACTCCGGGAGCGGCGCCAGATCGCCGTCCATGCTGAAGAGTCCGTCGGTGACGATCAACGCCGATCGCCCCGCGCGTCTGCGCCGGAGGAGCCGCTCAAGCTGCGCCGTATCGCCATGCCGGTAGACCCGGAAGTCGGCGCCTGACAGCCGGCAGGCGTCAATGAGGCTGGCATGGCACAGCCGGTCGGCCAGCACGAGCCCGCCCCGTCCGATGAGGGCGCTCACCAGGCCGAGGTTGGCCAGGTATCCCGAGCTGAAGACCAGCGCCGCTTCGGTGCCTTTGAACGAGGCCAGCCCTCGCTCCAACTCCTCGTGGGGCGGGAGGCTGCCGGAGATCAGCCGCGAGGCGCCGGCTCCCGCGCCGTAGCGCTGGGTGGCCTGGACGGCGGCATGGATCACATCAGGATGAGCGGCCAGCCCGAGGTAATCGTTGGAAGACAACAAAATCACCCGGCGGCCGCCCAGCTGGACTGTCGGACCCGTCGCCGACGCCATCGTTCTCAGCGTTCGGGTCAGCGACTGCGCGGCGAGTTGATCGAGTCGTCGTCGGAACATCAGAATGCAGCGGATGCTCGCTTGTCTCAATAGCGGGAGGACGCGGCTGCGCATTGACAAGGCGAGGCGTCCTTAGTATAAGTCACGGGTTCTCTTGCAGGAAACGGGTCTTCTTTACCTCGTAGATGGTTCCATGACCTATCGCATCAAAGTGCCCCCGCGCAACCTGCCGATGGATGAAGCGCATTTGGTGAGCGGGCTCGAGCACTGGTTGTACAGTCTCCAGGAGTATCGCCGGCCGTTGCTGGTGGGGTTGCTGCTGGTGATTCTCGCCGGCGCCATCGTCGGCGGCGTCTTGTGGTACGACGCCCAGACCGCGAGCAAAGCGGAGGCGCTCGAGCGGCAAGCGACCCTCCATTACATGACCAGGCCGAGCGATGATCCGAAGAAAGCGGATGCCAACCTGAAAGAAGCCATCGGTCTGTATAGACGGGTGGTCGAAGAGTTTCCCCGCACTCCGAGCGCGCCGCTGGCCCTCTTCAACCTCGGCAATGCCTTGCTCCAGGCCAATGAAGTGGATGCCGCCATTGAGGCGTTCAAGCGCTTCACCCTGATGTATCCGAGTAACCCGTCATTGCTGGGCCTGGTCCACCAGAAACTCGGGTATGCCTACCAGCTGAAAGGCGATCGGGATCAGGCGGCGAAGGCGTTCACGACCGTGCTGGAAATCCCAGGCTCGTTGAATCGCGATCAGGCCCTGTTTGAACTGGCCCGGCTCGAGGAAAGCCAATCAAGGCCCGAAGGGGCGCTCGCCTACTATCAAGACCTGATGAAGACCTACCCGAATTCGCCCTTCGCCAACGAAGCCGCCTTTCGCGTGAAGGCGCTCGAAATCAAGAAGTCGGAGGCGGGCGCTTCGGCCGCCCCGGCGCCCAGCACACCCGCCAAGAAGTAAGCTCAGCCGTACGCGTTCAGCCGGAAATCGTTGGGGATCGGCGTCAGCGGGAAATGACCAGCATTTCACCCGGTCTGATGATCGACCCGGAGAGATTGTTGCGGGCTTTGAGTGTCTTCAGGGGGATGCGGAAGCGTTTGGAGATCTTCTCGAGGGTGTCGCCCACTCGCACGCGATACCAGCGGGACCCGTCACTGTCCACGCGCACGGACTTGGCCCGCACCGACTTGGTCATGGCGGGGAGGGGCGGGAACTTATACGTCGGCACGCGATCCAACAGCTTCATCACCTTGGCGCTGGTGCCGACCGGCACTTTGAGATGGTAGGCGGTGTCGTCCGGAGGGGTGGCATCGCGGCGCAGTTCCGGGTTCAACAGACGCAACTCCTGATAAGGAATCCCCGTGACGTTGGCAATCGCGCGGAAATGCAGGGGCCGTGTCACGACGACTTCTTCGAATTCGTGCGTAGCCACGGGGTCCTCGCTGAATCCGTATTGGCCGGGATTGCGGGCGATCACCGTCGCGGCCATGATCCGGGGCACATAGTGTTTGGTTTCGCTGCGGATCAATTTGGTTTTCGCGATATCCCAGAACGTCTCGGCCTGAGCCTTCTGCAAGGCCCGCATGACCTTGCCTTCTCCCGCGTTGTACGCCGCCATCGCGAGCGGCCAGGTGCCGAACAAATCGTACAGGTCGCGCAAATACCGTGCGGCTGCCACCGTGGACTTGATCGGATCCCGGCGCTCATCCACGTAATGGTCGATGCGCAGCCCGTAGAGCTTCCCCGTGCCCTTCATGAATTGCCAAGGACCGGTGGCTTTAGCCCGTGAGTACGCGTACGGGTTGAAACCGCTCTCCACGAGCGACAGATAGACCAAATCGCTTGGCAGGTCGAATTCGGCGAAGATGTTCTCTACCAGCGGCCGGTAGCGGCTGAGCCGTACGAGCCACTGTTCGAAGCGGCTCCGAATGGACGTGTTGAAGAACCGGATGTGGCTTTGCACCGCCGGATCGATGACGACCGGTATATTATAGGTGGTGGCCGCGGCGGTGTCCTTGGCGATCTCGTTGGCCTCGGGCGACGTTCCCTCGGGAGTGGTGGCTTGTCCCACCGCATCGCCAGGGGATTCCGGCTTCTCCCCCGCGGCGGCAGTATCGGGCGGCACCGCTGTCAGTTCCGGTTCCAACGGAACGAGGTTGGGGTCAACGTCATCTCCTTCGGGCTGCGTTTCGGTGACCGCTTGATCCGGCACAGTTTCGACCTGTGCCAGTTGATCCGGTGCAGTTTCAACTTGTGCCAGGCCGATCGCGGGGAACCAGATGGAAAGCGTGAGCAACAGGAGCGCGCTTGCGGGAGCGCCCCATCGAAGAGGAGCCCCGGGGCGACAAGCAATTCGTAGTGGACGTGGAGTAGTCATCATTCAAGATGGATTCGTGATTAGGATTTGGCTAGACTAACGATGAGCCGGGTGGTTGTCAAGAAAACGACCCCGTTCCAGCCGCACCGCTCTCGTGGGATGCACTCCATCTTATGTAGGAGTAAGTAGAAAAAAACGTGAAAAGACCATCGGTTGCGCCGGACACTTTCTTGACACTTTCCCTGGGCAAGTGGTAGCGTACGCGCTCTTTTCCTGGCGACACCCCCCAGTTCTGATCGAAGGAGGATCGAGAATGTTGAAGCGGTATCTGTTGGCGCCCGGCCCTACGCCAGTGCCGCCCGAAGTCCTTTTGGCGATGGCCCGGCCTATGATCCATCATCGGGCGCCGGAGTTCGATCCCATCTTCGCGGAAGTCCGGGAAGGGCTGAAGTGGCTGTTTCAGACCCGCAATGACGTGCTCATGCTGGCGTCGTCCGGGACGGGCGGGATGGAAGGGGCCGTCTCCAATTTTCTCTCCCCCGGGGACAAGGCGCTGTTCGTCAACGGAGGTAAATTCGGCGAGCGGTGGGGGAAGCTCTGCAAGACCTTCGGCGTGCAAGCTACGGAGATCAAGGTCGAATGGGGGCATGCGGTCAATCCTCAACAGGTCGCCGACGCGCTGAAGAAGGACCCGGCCATCAAGGCGGTCTACGTGCAGGCCAGCGAGACCTCCACCGGAGTCTCGCACGACGTGCGGGCGCTGGGCGAGATCGTGAAGGGCTATGACAATACGATTTTGGTGGTTGATGCGATCACGGCCCTCGGCGTCTTCGACATCAAGACCGATGCCTGGGGACTCGACATCGTGATCACTGGCTCGCAGAAGGCGCTGATGCTGCCTCCCGGGATGGCCTTCGTGAGCGTCAGCGACAAAGCGTGGGCCTTGGCCGACAAGGCGAAAAACGCCGCCTTCTATTTCAACTTCAAGAAGGAACGGGAAAACCAGATCAAAAATCAAACGGCCTTCACCCCGGCGGTGTCCCTCATCATCGGCCTGCAGGAAGTTTTGAAAATGATGAAGGCGGAAGGGCTCGAGACAATGTTCGCCCGCCAGGGCCGTCTCGCCATGGCGATGCGCGAGGGCATCAAGGCCGCGGGACTGTCCCTGTTTCCCAAAGAGTCGCCCAGCGACGCCTTGACTGCGGTCTCTGCGCCGGACGGCGTGGACGGCCAGGCGGTCTACAAGAACCTGCGCACGCAATATGGGATGACCGCAGCCGGCGGACAGGACCATCTGAAAGGCAAGATCTTCCGACTCTCGCACATGGGCTACGCGGACACGTTCGACGTGATCGCGGCATTAGCCGCCACCGAGATGGTGCTCAAAGGATTGGGGCATCCCGTCAAACTCGGCAGCGGCGTGGGGCGCGCGCAAGAAATCTTAATGGCCAAGTAAACGAACACGAGGCAGGGCATGGCGGCAGCAGGCATGAAAATCTTAGTGAGCGACAGTTTGTCGAAGCAGGGCCTCGAGATCCTCGAAAGGGCGGGGTTCACCGTGGTGGTGAAGACCAAGCTGCCCAAAGAGGAGTTGCTCAAGGAGATCAAGGATGCCGACGGGCTCATCGTCCGGTCGGGCACCAAAGTCACGGCCGAGGTGATTGCCGCCGCCGAAAAGCTGAAGGTCATCGGCCGTGCAGGCTCAGGTTTGGACAACGTCGATACGGCCGCCGCCACCCGCCGGGGCATCGTGGTGATGAATACGCCGGGCGGCAACACGGTCACGACGGCCGAACATACGCTCTCGATGATCTGCTCCATGGCGCGGCGCATTCCACAGGCGACGGCGTCGGTGAAGAACGGCAAGTGGGAAAAAGACAAGTTCATGGGGTTGGAGCTGTACAACAAGGTGTTGGGCATCGTCGGCGTCGGACAGATCGGCGGGTATCTTGCGAAGCTCGCACAGGGCATCGGCATGAGCGTCGTGGCATTCGATCCCTACCTCGCGCCGGACCGCGCCGAAAAAATGGGCGTGACCATGCTCGAGTTGGACGAACTGTTTCGCCGAGCCGACATCATTTCCGTGCACACGCCCTTGACGCCGGAAACCAAGGGGCTCATCAATGCGGACGCCATCGCCAAGATGAAGCCCGGCGTGCTGATCGTGAATTGCGCGCGCGGTGGGATCGTCAACGAGGCCGACTTGCTCGAAGCGTTGAAGACCAAGCGCGTGGCCGCGGCCGCCTTCGACGTATTCGACGAAGAGCCGTGCAAAGCGGATCATCCCCTGCTGGCGCTCGACAACTTCATCTGCACTCCGCATATCGGCGCGCAGACCACCGAAGCGCAAGAGAACGTCGCGGTGGGCATTGCCGAACAGGTGGTGGAGTATTTCACGAAAGGCGTGGCCAAAGGGGCCGTCAACATCCCCTCCGTGCCGCCGGACGTCCTACCGCGGCTGCAGCCGTATCTCACGCTGGCTGAGAAGCTCGGCTCGCTGCAGGTCCAGTTGTGCGAAGGAGGCATCGAGCGGGTCACGGTCGAATACAACGGCGAAGTCGCCGGCCTGACGGTCGCGCCCCTGACGATCGCCGTCCTCAAGGGTCTGTTGACCCCCATCATGGAACACGCCGTCAACTACGTGAACGCGCCGATCGTCGCCAAAGAGCGCGGCATCGAAGTGAAAGAGGTCAAGAGCTCGGACGCCGGCGACTTTACCAGTCTGATCCGGGTGCGGGTCGAGGCCGGAAAGGCCGCCCATCAAGTGGCCGGGACCCTGTACCACAAAAAAGACGCGCGCGTCATCGAGATCGATCAATTCAAAGTGGAAGTGGTCCCCGAAGGGCACATGCTGCTGATCCATAACATCGATCGTCCCGGCGTGATTGGCATGGTCGGAAAGGTGTTGGGAGATCACAACATCAACATCGTGCGCATGCAATGCGCGCTGGAAAAACGTGGGGGCAACGCCTTGCTGATCATCGGCTCCGACACGGATTTCCCCTCCACGGTGCTGGCCCAGATCAAATCCAGTTCGAACATTCTCTCGGTCAAAGTGGCGAACCTGTCCTAAGGGTCGAGCCCCAAACGGGTGGTTATGGCTGCTGCTTCCTCGGTGCCCCGTTCCACTGCGGGGCAGACCCAGACACGACAGGAACGCTCACTGGTCCCGGTCGGGATGGCGACCATCCTTCCCGAGGCGGCCAGGCACGTCCGCCATCTCGAGGCGCAGTTGCTGGCCGAAGTGGCCCGTTGGGGGTATGACGAAATCATTCTCCCGACGTTCGAATACCTTGATGTTCTCGCGCCGGGACTGGAGCCGGATCTCATCGAACAGTGTTACACGTTCGCGGACCGGACGACCGGGCGCATTCTGCTCTTGAGACCCGACGCCACCGCGCAGATCGCCCGGACGGTGGCCATGGGCATGATGGGCTCCCGTCTCCCGCTTCGTCTTTCGTATCGGGCCGCGGTCTTCCGTCATCAGCCCGAGCACGCGGGCCGGGACCGGGAGATCTTTCAGGTCGGGGCCGAGCTGATCGGGGCCGACGATGCCGCGGCCGACACGGAGATTATCGCGCTGTTGATCGAGTGCCTACGGCTGGTTGGTCTGCAGTCCTTCAAGATTTCGTTGGGGCACGTGGGCTTCTTCACGGGGTTGCTGGTGCAGGCCGGCCTGTCGACGGACGGGCGGAAAAGGGCCGAACAGGCCGCTGCCCGCAAGGATTTGCCGAAGCTCGAAGAAGTCCTGCTGCAGGAACGGGTGTCGAAATCCTTCACCCGTGCCATCCTCGAGGCCCCGGAGCTCTGCGGGCACGCCGAGGTGTTGTCACGGGGACGGTTGATGGCCGCCCATCAAAAGCCCGTGCTGAAGGCGCTCGACCGGTTGACGCAGGTCTACCGGCTCCTCTGCGCCGCCGGATATGAGAAGCACTTGTTCGTCGATCTGGGTGAGTTTCGCGGCTTTGATTACTACGACGGCGTCGTGTTCGACGTATTCGCCGAAGGGGTCGGTGTGGAGCTCGGCGGCGGCGGGCGTTACGACCACCTGATCGGCCGGTTCGGCCGAAACATGCCCTCGACGGGCTTTGCCCTGAATGTGGACCGCCTGTTCCGGGCGCTCAATCTTGCCACGCCCGGGTCCGGCGTCGCCCAGCCCAGCGCTCTCGTGATTGCCTCGCGTATCGCCTCGAAGCAGCTGATCGCCGTCGCCGGCCATCTTCGCCGTACGCATGCCAAGGTGGTTCAACAGACCATCGCCGCATCGGGCCGGACGCTGCGGGACGCGGCTATGCAGGCCGCTCTCCGTGAAGGCGTACAGACACTCGTGGTGCTGGATGGGGAGGGAGCGCGCGTCTTTGTGGCGCAGGGCGCCAAAGGCCGTTTCCGGCCGATGAAGAGCCAGTCCGCCTTGTTGGAAGATCTCGCGGCGATCACGGGGCCGGCCATTCGGAAGAAAGCACGATGAAATCAGTGTCCGCGGTCGATCTGTCCCAGCCCAAACTGCCCCCTCAAAACCTCGAGGCTGAGCAATCCGTGCTCGGCGCCATCCTGCTGGACAACGGCGCGATGCCCAAGGCCATGGAGCTTCTCGTCGAAGAGGATTTCTATCGGACCGCGCATCGCAAGATCTACCGCGCGATGCTCGACCTGTCGGATACGGGCGAGGTCATCGATCAAATCACTCTGACGGAGCGGCTGAAGAGCCAGGGAGAGCTGGAGGCCGTGGGCGGTGCGGCCTATCTGGCGGAATTGGTCCAGGTGGTGCCGAGCTCGGCCAACATCCGCTATCACTGCAAAATCGTGCGTGACAAGGCGGTGGCGCGCCAACTGATCAACACGTCCACGGAAGTTCTGGCGCGGGGCTATGAGGGGACGGCTTCGATCGACGATCTGCTCGACTTTGCGGAGCGATCCGTGTTCAGCATCGCCCAGGGCAAGCTGGAGCGGTCGTTCAGCCCCATCAACCAGGTCATTAAAGAGAGCCTGGACCTGGTGGACAAGCTCTCCAAACGAAAAGAACATGTCACTGGAGTGCCGACAGGCTACTATGATCTGGACGACTTGACCGCAGGGCTTCAGCCGTCGGATTTGATCGTGGTGGCGGGCCGGCCGAGCATGGGAAAAACCAGCCTGGCGCTGGGCTTTGCGACCCACGCGGCCATTCACGCCAACGCCGTCGTCGGCATTTTCAGCCTGGAAATGTCAAAGCCCCAAATCGTGCTGCGCATGCTGAGCTCGGAGGCACGCGTTGATTCCCATGCCCTCAGGACCGGAAAGCTCCAAAAGGAAGATTGGTGGCGTCTGGCCGAGGCGGCGGGCCGGCTCGAGCAGGCGCCCATCTATATCGACGACACCGGCGGTATCACGGTGCAGCAGATGCGGGGCAAGGCCCGGCGCCTGAAGGCTGAGAAGGGCCTGGATCTCCTGATCGTGGATTATCTGCAGCTGATGCAGGGGCGGAGCGACTCCGAGTCACGGCAACAGGAGATCTCCGACATTTCGCGGTCTCTCAAGGCCCTGGCGAAGGAACTCAATGTGCCGGTGATCGCGCTGTCGCAGCTGAGCCGGGCGGTGGAGGCGCGCAAGCCGCCGATTCCGATGCTGGCGGACTTGCGCGAAAGCGGCGCCATCGAGCAGGACGCCGACGTGGTGATGTTCATCTATCGCGAAGACGTCTACGATGAAAATTCCGAGCGGAAAGGCATTGCCGACATCATCGTCAGCAAGCATCGCAACGGCCCGATCGGCAAGAAGGAGCTGTTTTTTCAGAATCGTTTCGCAAAATTCGAGAGCCTCGACCTGCGCGAATCCTGAAACGTTTGCGCATCATTTCTCCGCTCGGTATAATCCACCTCAAGCTTCAACCGACCGGCTCCAACAAGGCACTGTGCAACAACGACGCCTTTCCGCATTCCTTCCGCCGCGCCTCAAGTGTCTCACCGACGTCAGGAACGGCCTGTTGGCCGCTCTGATCCCGGTAGTCATCATGGCCTGCGCGGCCGCGCCCCATCCCGCTGATCCTGCGCCACCGGGTTCGCCACCCGCAAAGTCGGCCGCAGCCCCGACGCCCGATGCGGCGGCCACCTATCATTTCATGATGGGGTATCAGGCGGAGCTGGCTCAGGACACCGAGACGGCCTTGCGCGAGTATGAAGCGGCGCTGCGAGCCGATCCCTCGTCGCGCGAAGTCAAAGCGCGCCTGGCCAGTATCTACTATGGCTTGGGCGACCACACCAACGCCGTGCGGTACGCCGAAGCGGTGGCAGAGGGAACGGGACAAGACCCGCATACTCTGACCCAAATGGCCGGGATTCTCGCGAGCAGCGGCAAGCCTGATCGAGCCCTCCGCATGCTCGACATGGCGATTGAGCGGGATCCGCGCCGCGGTGAATCGTACTTTCCCAAAGGCATCATCCTGCTCAATCAGAAGCGGTTGCCCGAGGCCGAACAGGCGGTGAAGCAGGGGCTCGAGTATGCGCCGGACTCGGCCGTCGGGCATTATTACTTGGGCCGCATCTCCGCCGAAGCAGGCAATGCCGAGCAGGCCGTGGCGAGCTTCGAACGGGCGATTTCCCTCAATGCCACCTTCGAGCCCGCCTATCTGGCGGAGGCTTCCCTGTACGAGTCGCGGCAGGAAAAGGAAAAGGCCATCGCGGTCCTGCAGCGGTATCTGCAGCGCGTCAATCCCCGGAATAAAGACATCCGCCAGCATCTGATTCAGCTCTACATGGCCACGAAGGATTA
>JBDZVU010000058.1:0-20269 GCA_040255845.1 Nitrospiraceae bacterium
TGGATTCATCTTCTCCGAGACTTGCGTGAGAGACGCGGTAAGCAGGACAGGCCAGATGCGCCCCATTAACAGCCGGCACTGACAAAGGCTGACCCGCACAGTCTGCAAGTGATTGAGTGGTTCACCGTCACGCTTCGCCGTCTGACCGAGTCACGCTTCTCTGCCCGTCCCGCGCGTCGCGCACGCTCAAAACTCGGGCTATTTCCAGTCGTTCGGCCCAAGGGGAGCGGGCCATAGTGAAACGATAGGAGAGACGTTGAAGCCCGTACGGAAATCCTTGCAGTTAAAACGGTTGAAGGACCAGGTCGTCGTCATCACGGGGGCCTCCAGCGGCATTGGTTTGGTCACGGCCCGCATGGCAGCCAAGCGCGGGGCCCGGGTGGTCTTGACCGCCCGCAACCAGGAAGCCCTGCGTCAGCTGGCGCAGGAGATCGACCGGCACGCGAACAACGGCGGGTCCGCGGCCTACGTGGCCGGCGACGTCGGCGAAGAAGCGGCGCTGCGGCGGGTGGCTGATGAAGCGATCGGGCGGTTCGGCCGCATCGATACCTGGGTCAACGGGGCGGGGGTATCGATCTACGGGCGCATCATGGACGTGTCGCTGGAGGATCAGCGGCGTCTGTTCGAAACGAATTTCTGGGGGGTGGTGAACGGTTCGCGAATCGCCGTCGAGCATCTGCGCAAGGAGGGCGGAGCGCTCATCAACATCGGGAGCACGCTGTCCGATCGCGCCGTGCCGCTGCAGGGCATGTACTGCGCGAGCAAACATGCGGTCAAAGCGTTCACCGATGCCTTGCGCATGGAAGTGGAGCATGACGGATGGCCGATCGCGGTCACCCTCATCAAGCCCTATTCCATCGATACGCCGTACATCGAGCACGCCAAGAATTATCTCCCCAACGAGCCCGTGTTGCCCCCGCCGGTCTATGCGCCCGAGGTCGTGGCCGAGACGATTCTCCATTGCGCCGAGCATCCGGTGCGCGACGTGTTCGCGGGTGGCAGCGCAAAGGTGATGTCGTCGCTGAGCCGTTTGGCGCCGCGGCTGACCGACAAGCTGATGGAGTCGCTGTTCGACATTCAGCAGAGCGATCGCCCTCAACAGGACCGAACCGCGAACAGCCTGTACGGTCCCAGTCCCGGGCTGAAAGAACGGAGCGGCCGGGCGGGACGCGTATCGGAATCGAGCCTCTACACCCAGGCGTCACTGCATCCGCTGATCGCCGGCGCGCTGGTTGCCTTTGCCGGCCTGACGCTGGCCTCGGTTTGGCGCACGCGGGAGAGCGCCAGCACCAACGAATGGAGCAACGAGAAGACAGGGCGCGCGGAGCCAGCCTGGGATCATTAGCCGCACGATGCCGAATCACGAAGAGAGAGGACCCCTGTCATGAGCCGTCCCCGCAAGCAGGTCATTGCGCTGCTCGCCATCGTCGCCGCCTCGGCGATCCTTGCCGCCGCGCTGGTGTCGGGCCGGTCCGGTCATGCGCAGCCGACCCCGGAAGGCCGGCAGCAGGCTGCGCAGCCGCCGTCCATCGAGCAGGCCAAGAAGAAGGGGTTCGAGGGCGTCGATTTCTCCTACGACGTGTTCGGCGCGCCCCCTGGACAGGATCCGCACCAGTCCTTCGAACAGGTCATGAAAAAGGACATGGCTGAGAAGGACGAGGTGATGGCGAGGCACCGCAAGCTGCTCGAGGAGCGCTACGATCTGAACTGCAAGAAGGCCGACGGGGTCACGATGACCAAGGGCAAGGCCCAGCCGATCGGGCCCGCCGTCCGGTTGCCGTCCGGCGTGACGTGGGAGCAGCTGGGGCAGATGAGCCCGGACGACATCAAAAAGAAGAAGACGTTTCCGGCCGGCTTCGACCGCTTGCCCCACCCGAAGCATGCGGTCGGAGGGCAGGTCTTCCCGCAAGTGCAGATCAAACAATTCCCGCGGCTCGAACGATTCGACGTGGACTTCGATCTGCCGGAGTGCTTGTTGCCCGAATTCCCGCCCCCCATTTTTCTGACGATCCATCCCGAGCTCGGTGACGTGTCGCAGGGCGAAGTCGTCAATGTGGAGAATTTCGACCGCTTGTTCCGCGGGCTGGTCACGCCCGCGCAACTCGACGGCCTGCGCATGCTCGTCACCCAGTTCGCGCAGGAGGAATTCAACGCGACGCACGACCGGAAGTCGGTCAAGCCGAGTCTCGGCGTGACGTGCCTGGACTGCCACGTGAACTTCCACACGACGGGACAGTTTCATCTGAATCCCGATACCCGGCCTCAGATGGAGCGGCTGCGGCTCGATACCGTGAGCCTGCGCGGGATGTTCAACCAGCAGATTCACGGATCCAAACGGTCCATCCGTTCGGTCGAGGACTTCACGGAGTTCGAACAGCGGACGGCCTACTTCAACGGCGATCCCATCCGGGCCATGAAAAAGGGGATGAACATCATCGATCGCGTCCCGGTCGCGCACATGGGGCAGATGCAAAACATGATCGATTTTCCTCCCGCCCCTCATCTGGATCCGATGACGGGGCGGCTGGATCGGACGAAAGCGACGCAGCAGGAAGCGCGCGGCGAAGATCTGTTCTTCGGCAAGGCGAAGTGCGCGGGCTGCCATCTTCCGCCTGCCTATACCGATCATCAGATGCACGATCTGCATCTGGAGCGGTTTGGCGCGGCGGCGGACGGGCCGATCAAGACGTTCGTGCTGCGGGGCATCAAAGATTCCCCGCCGTACTTCCATGACGGACGGCTTCCGACGCTCGAAGACGCGGTCGAGTTCTTCAACGTGGTCGGCGGCCTCAAGCTCGATCAGGATGAAAAGAAGGCGCTCACGGCGTTCATGCGGGCGCTGTAGGAGCGCCCAGCGCGACATGATGAACCCGCGGGAACGAGAACTCGAACGAACGAAGGACGAGACGCGTCACCTGTCGCGCGTGTCTCGCTCGTCCGGCAAGTCCCGCTGACGAAGACAGGCAAGGATGAGCGATTCCACTACCGACCGGTCGGTGCTGAAGCATATCGAGGAGTTGGTTGCGCAGGAGCATCAACTCCATGGCCAGGAAGCCATGTCCGAGGAGGACCGGACGAAGCTGCGCAGCATCCAGGTTGAATTGGACCAATGCTGGGACTTGCTGCGCCGGAGACGAGCCCTCCGCACGGTCGGTGACGATCCGGACAAGGCCGAGGTGCGGCCTGCCGACATCGTCGAAAAGTACGAACAATAAGAATTCCGTGAACCACAAGGATAGGGTCGGATGGGCCGTCGTGGGGCCTGCCGACCGCGTGATGCCATGCCGGTGCTCGCAGGGAGTGTGACAAGCAGCGTCCTCGTGACGGCCGCGGCCGCTGCGGTGGGCCGTTGGGAAACGGGTTCGGCGTGGCAGCCGATCAACGCGATCAGCCATATCATCTGGGGGCGAGGCGCGGCGAGGCGCACCCAATTTGCGGCGCGCTACAGTCTCGCGGGCCTGGCGCTCAACTATGCGGCCTGCGCGTTTTGGGCCTGGTTTCAGGATGCGGCAACGCGGCGGCTGCATCTGCCGCCGACCGCGGGCGCGGCGGCGGGCATCGCGGCTGCGGTCTCTGCCGCCGCGTACGTCACCGATTATCATCTCGTGCCGCGGCGCTTGACCCCCGGCTTTGAATTGAGCCTTTCACGACGCCACTTCCCTTGGCTGTATGGAGCGCTGGCGCTCGGTCTGATGATGCCCGGGTTGCTCGGCCGGATGCGCCGCGAAAGGAGGAGGAGATGACCTGGTTGGCACGGGGGAGCCTGCTTGCGCTGTGGTGTGTGACGCTTGCGCCGGCGGCCTATGGCCAGGAGGCCATTTTGCCGCAGGGCGATCCGCGGCTGCAATCTTCTGAGGAAGAGCAGGCGCAGCGCGAGGCTGCCCGGGACAGTCGATTGAAGCAACAGGGACAGGGCCCGAACTATCGCATCGAAGGGGAGCCGCAGCCGGGCAGCCCGGGCGCCACCGCCGGCGAGCCTCTCGGCTTGAGTCGCCAGGACACGGGGATCGAAGATCCGACCGTCAATCCGGGCCAAGCGTCCGGGATGCGCAGTGTGCGGGGACGCATCGTCCAGTCGGAGGCCGGGACCCACATCCTGCGGGATGCGACGGGAGGCGACGTAACGCTGAAGGTGGATGAGCGCACGGCCGGCGACAAAGACCTGCAACCGGGCGACGTCATTACAGGCTTCGTCACGCCGGAAGGACGCGCCATCGCGATCCACAAGGCGGCGAAGGAAGAATGACGAAATAAATCAAACAGACCGAGCAGAGGTTTCCATGCCTACGCAACTGGTGCAGCAGGTCCAAAGCGCCAAACGGGAGATGCAGCGGCGCGGGTGGGGGCGGAATGAACGAAACGGCAGACAACAGGCGGCGCGGTGGGCGCGCGCGCTGGGATGGTTCAGCCTGGGATTGGGGCTGGCGGAAACAGTCGCTCCGGGCAGCATCGCCAGGCTCATCGGCATCCGTCCGGATCGCAAGACCGTGATCCGGACGATGGGCCTCAGGGAAATTGCCAGCGGCGTCGGCGTCTTGACCCAAGACCGGCCGGGCGGCGCGTTGTGGTCGCGCGTCGGCGGCGACGCGCTGGATCTCGCTCTGCTCGGTGCCGCGGCGTTCTCACCCCGGTCCAATCGCGGCCGCGTGGCCCTGGCCACGGCCGCCGTGGCGGGCGTCACCGTGCTGGATTACCTGTGCGCGCGGCAGCTCAGCAACGGCCGGCTCGGCGGCAAGCTCCATGCGACGGCGTCGGTGACCATTTCGCGTCCGCCCGAAGAGTTGTACCGCTTCTGGCGCGACTTCGAGAATCTGCCCCGGATCATGAAGCACGTGGAATCCGTGCAGAGCTCCGGCAAACGGTCGCATTGGGTGGTCCGCGGGCCGGCCGGCACGACGGTCGAATGGGACGCCGAGCTGACGGAGGACCGCCCCAACGAAGTCATCGCCTGGCGATCGGTGGAAGGCTCAGCCGTGGATCATGAGGGCTCCGTCCGTTTTGCACCGGCTCCGGGAGACCGCGGGACGATCGTCCACGTCGAGCTGCACTACCGGCCTCCCGGCGGCATGGCCGGCGCGGCTGTCGCCGCGCTGTTCGGCGAGGACCCGAACCAATCCATGCAGCGCGACCTGCGCCGGTTCAAACAGGTGATGGAAACCGGCGAGATCATCACCACCGAAGGGCAGCCGGCCGGAAGGCCCAGCAGCCTCTCATGGAAATATGACCAAGCGGTATAGAGGAGAACACACACAGTCCTAATCACCGAGCGCTCAAGGCATCCGTCCGGCAAAGGCTGCAGCGACGCGAGGGGGCCAGGCGTAACCCTTGCGGTACGTTGAGCCTCCGAGCGAGCACGCAGCCGGCGGTCATTTTCAGCGCTCGACAAGAGGAACTATGAAAGCCACCTGCTGGTACGGCAAACAAGACGTGCAGGTCGTCGATGTGCCCGAGCCCAAGATCCTCAATAAGCGCGACGCGATCGTCATGGTCACGTCGACGGCGATCTGCGGGTCGGACCTGCATTTGTACAACGGATTCATCCCCACGATGGAACAGGGCGACATCCTCGGTCACGAGTTCATGGGCGAGGTCGTGGAGGTTGGCCCGGACGTGAAGAAGCTGCGCGTGGGCGACCGCGTCGTGGTCGCGTTTCCCATCTCATGCGGCAGCTGTTTCTTCTGCCGCCGGGAACTCTACTCCCTGTGCGAGAACTCGAATCCCAACGCCTGGATGGCGGAGCAGCTGTTCGGCCATTCACCGGCCGGCATCTTCGGCTACTCGCATTTGACCGGCGGATTCGCCGGGGGGCAGGCGGAGTACGTCCGCGTGCCGTTTGCCGACGTCGGCACCATCAAGATCGACAATGGATTTTCCGACGAGCAAGTCCTCTTTCTCTCGGACATTTTCCCCACCGGCTACATGGCGGCCGAAGCCTGCAACATTGCACCGGGCGATACCGTCGCGGTCTGGGGCTGCGGGCCCGTAGGCCAGTTTGCCATCCGCAGCGCCTTTCTCCTGGGCGCGGAGCGCGCCATCGCCATCGACCGGGTACCGGAACGGCTGCAGATGGCGCGCGACGGCGGGGCGGAGACGATCAATTACGAGGAAGCCGACGTGTACGACGTGCTGATGCAGATGACGGGCGGCCGCGGGCCGGACAGCTGCATCGATGCCGTGGGGCTGGAGGCGCACACGCCGGGCCCGTTGTATGCCTACGATCGCATCAAGCAGGCGATCATGCTCGAAACCGGGCGTCCCATCGTGCTCCGTGAGGCGATTCTCGCCTGCCGGAACGGCGGCACCGTGTCCGTGCCCGGCGTCTACGGCGGATTCGTGGACAAGATCCCGATGGGCGCGGTCGTCAACAAGGCGCTGACCATCAAGAGCGGGCAGACGCACGTGCAGCGGTATTTCCGCCCGCTCCTGCAGCGGATCGAGAACGGCGACATCGATCCCAGTTTTGTGGTCACCCATCGGCTGAAGCTTGACGATGCGGCGATCGGCTACGACATGTTCGTTCACAAGCAGGACGACTGCGTCAAAATCGTCATGAAACCATAACAAAAGGTTGGTCTGGATTGTCCCGGATAGACCATGCAGCCATGAAACCAGCCTGGCTTCTCGCCGCGGTGCTGCTCTCCGCCTGTTCCAGTTCGGGGCCCGTGCTGTATCCCAATGCGCATCTCGAGTCCGTGGGACAGGATCACGCCCAGGAAGACATCGACGCCTGCCGTGAGGTGGCGGAGTCGGCGGGCGCCGACGAAGGCTCCGGGGCCGGGGGGCGCGTGGCCACGAACACGGCCATCGGAGCCGGGACGGGCGCCGCCAGCGGCGCGGTGGGCGGCGCCATCTCCGGATCGGCGGGTCTGGGATCGGCGATCGGCGCGGCGAGTGGAGCGGTGTGGGGCTTGGTCTCGGGCTTGTTCGGCGCGGGGTCGTCCGGTCCCAGCCAGGCGCATGTCAACATCGTCACCCGCTGCCTCCAGGAGCGCGGCTACGAAGTGGCAGGATGGCAATAGGACCCACAGAGGAGGTCATATGACACCACGGCTTCTTCGAAGATGGATGTGGGGCGTCGTCGCGTTGGGCGGCCTGCTGTCGACGGCCGCGCTGGCCGCCCAAGGAGACACGCGCGCGGAAGACGTGCAGGAGTGGGTGACCGAGGCGTTGCGCTATGCCAAGCAAGCCGAAGCGGCCGCGGCAGGGCAGAATCAGGAACGGTTTCTCACCGATACGGACCGGGCGCTGAAGATTGCCATGGAGGCCGGCGCCGGCCGCACCAGTCACCGCCTCGCCGAAGGCATCCACAGTCTGACCGAGGCGGTCGCGCTGGGCCGGCAGGGGCGCGTCGCCGAAGGACGGGAGGATCTGCAAACGGCGATCGTCTGGCTCACGCGCGAGGCCGGCTATCCAGTCACGAATCCGTCATCCGATTGGGCTCCCGGTGAACCGAGCCGTCCGGGATCCGCCCGATCGGAATTAACCGGCAAGAAGGAGGGCAGTGCGATGGATCATTATCTGACCGATATCGAAGAGGCGACGGTCAAGAACGACAATTTCCGCAAAGTGCTGTTCACCGCGCACAACAGCCAGTTGGTGCTGATGAGCTTGAAGCCCGGCGAAGACATCGGCGAGGAGACGCACGATCTGGATCAATTCATCCGGGTGGAGGCGGGGCGCGGCACGGCCCGGTTGAACGGCAAGGACTTTCCGATTCACGACGGCAGCGCGGTGGTCATTCCCGCCGGCACGCGGCACAACATCGTCAACACCGGGAAGGACGAGGCGCTGAAGCTGTACACGATCTACAGCCCGCCGGAGCACAAGGATGGGGTGATCCATCGGACCAAGCAAGAGGCGCAAGCCGACACGGAGGACCATTTTGACGGGAAGACGACGGCCATGCTGCAGGAATCCGGATCCCGCTGACGCGGTCCGAAGGCGGGCAGCACGAGACAGACAGCGCAACGAACATCAGAAGCAAGGAGGATCCGATGCGGCGGACGACGGTCATTGGGGCGGCGGTTTTCATCATGTCCTGTATCGGCGGCGGGGCCCTGGCGGACAGCGGCCACACTCCGGGACCGGCCGGTTCGAAGCATCGCGTCGTGACTGGAACGGTGACGGAAGACCGGTCGGGTGTGTTGAGCGTCAAGACGAAGGAAGGCACGACCATGACCTTGGCGCCGGCGGCGTCTCGCCGCCACGGCCACGCGGCCCCCAAGGTGGGGGAAGAAGTGACGATGGTGCTGAACGAAAACAACCAGATCATCGACGCGCATCCGAAAGGCCAGGAAGGGCAGCATCGATTCGTCACCGGCGAGTTGATCCATGTCGGCCGGATGAAACCGGAAATCAAGCTGCGGACTGCGGACGGCGAGCAGAGCTTTCCCCTGGCGCGCCAGGAGATCAAGACCGGCCCCTTCGAGGACGGCGCCCTGGTGACGGCCGAGGTGAACGAAGCGGGGTCCGTCATCGATCTGCACCGGGCGACCGAATGACGGAGCCATCGGCGGCCGCCGACGGTGTCAACAGAGAGAAAGGGGGATGGCATGGACGGGATCAGGAAAGGCGCAGTGACCCTGGCAGCGATCATGCTGGCGACAGGAACCGCAACGCTGTGGGCGAGCGAGGGGGGCGGCGCCGCATCGCAGCCGCAGTTGGGTGACGAGCGCGTCGTGCGCGAACCGACCAAGAGTCTCCTGCCGGGCAACCGGTTGGTGCTCGGCCGCGTCGCCCGTGTCACCGACGCCAACATGGAAATCGACATCGAGAATCCTCAGCCGCTGTTCGTTCCGACGCGGCAGGCCGAGCTCAAGGGGCAGACGTTCAGCGAGGGCGATCTGATCGTTGTGACCATGAACGACCACAATGCCGTGGTGGATTACCATCCCCCGAGTGAATCGTCCGAACATAAAGTGCTCAGGGGGCGGTTGAGCACGCCCTTGACGGTCGGCCTCGACAAGGCGGTCATCGAGACCGGGCAGGGCACCCAATCGTTCATCGTGGCCGACCGGTCCAAGGCCAAGCTGGGGGCGATTCCGGTCGGCGTCGAGTCACTGTTCCTGGCGGATGAGACGGGGCAACTGGTGGACGCGCAGTTGGCCAGCCGGGAAGCTCTGGACAAGTCGGGGCAGAACGAGAAGGCCAAACTCAAGGGCGCCCATGAGCAATTGAGGGCCGTCTTCCAAGGGACCGGGGAGCAGGGGCGCATCAAGATCACCGAGCAAGGACGCGAGCGCGAGCTGCCGGTGCGGCCGCCGCTCGAAAAGGTCGACGAGCTGAAGCCGGGACAGGACGTCGTGCTCCTGATGGACGACGAAGGCTACGTGATGGAGATTGCGACGCCGGACGTCATTCCGACTCGCTGAGCGGATCTCGATGAGCGAGTCTCCCGCGCAGGCTCCGGCTCGGCCGGTGGATCGCCAGGCGGCACCCCCCAGCTACGGGGCGCTGGCGGCGCTCGCCGCGCTGGGTGGCGGCGTGGCGCTCGCGTTCTGGCAAATCGGCTCCATGAGCCACCGGACTCGTCGAGAGTCCGGGGCGCCTGCGCGCCCGGTGCTGTACCGCGCTTCGATGGAAGTGATCGAGCCCGACGAGCGGCGGACCATCAGGTCGCTCGTCGAGACGATGCGCCGCATTCACGAGGCGACGTACAACGAGTACGGGCACGCCGTGCGGGCGCTCCACGCCAAAAGCCATGGGTTGCTGTGCGGCACCCTGCGGGTCGTGAAGGGGCTGTCCTTTCCGTACGCGCACGGCCTCTTCGCGCAGCCCGGCACCTATCCCGTGATCATGCGCTTGTCGACGCAGCCGGGCGACGTGCTCGACGACAGCGTGTCCTCGACGCGAGGGCTGTCGCTCAAAGTGATCGGCGTCAAGGGGAAACGGCTGCCGGGCACTGAAGGCGACGTCACGCAGGATTTCGTGATGCAGGATGCTCCGGCGTTTCAGTCGGCGGACGCCCGCAGCTTCGTCCGCCGGTTCAAGCTGCTGGGCGCCACGGCGAACACCGGACAGGAATGGAAGAAGGCGTTTTCGCTGCTCATGCGCGGGGTGGAGACGTTGGCTGAGCGCGCCGGCGTGCTCAGCTCCACGCTGCGCAGCCTCGGCGGGCATCCCGTCACGCACATACTCGGCGAAACCTACTACACGCAGGCCCCTCTGCTGTACGGGCCGTTCATCGCCAAGCTTTCAATGGTGCCGGTCTCCGGTTCCCTGGAACGGTTGATCGGCCGGCCGCTGAATGTGACCGGCAAGCCGGATGGCCTGCGCGAGGCGGTGACCGAATTTTTTCGGACCCGGGGAGGTGTGTGGGAACTGCGGGCGCAGCTGTGCACGGATCCCCGGCGGATGCCGATCGAAGACGTCTCGGTTCCCTGGCCGGAAGATGCCAGTCCCTACGTCGCCGTGGCGCGGGTGACCGTGCCGCCGCAGGAGGCGTGGAGCGAAGCCCGGTCGCGGGCGATCGACGACGGGTTGTCGTTCTCTCCGTGGCACGGGCTGGCCGCCCACCGCCCGCTGGGCTCGATCATGCGGGCCTGCAAGGTCGTGTACGGCGAAAGCGCGAAATTCCGCGCGCGGCGCAACCGCATGCAGATCCGCGAGCCGCGCAGCCTCGGGGACGTCCTGAAGGCGTTCGACGATCCGACCGGGCAGGCCGCAGGGTAATCCCTCCGAAGGCCATCACGCTTCCGAACCGGCCTGCCGAGTCTGCGGCAGGCGGCGCAGGAACCGCAGCCGCAAGCGGTCGAGATAGAGATAGACGACCGGCGTGGTGTACAGGGTGAGCAGCTGGCTCACCAGCAGCCCGCCGACGATCGCAATGCCCAGCGGGCGCCGCAATTCGGACCCGACTCCCGTGCCCAGCGCCAGCGGCAACGCGCCCAGCAGAGCGGCCAGTGTGGTCATCATGATGGGGCGGAACCGCAGCAGACAGGCCTCGTAGATCGCCGCTTCCGGAGACTTACCGGCCCGCCGTTCCGCCTCCAGCGCGAAATCGATCATCATGATCGCGTTTTTCTTCACGATGCCGATGAGGAGGATGATGCCGATCAGGGCGATCATGCTGAGCTCGGTCTTGAACAGGAGCAGCGCGAGCAGCGCCCCCACACCCGCGGAGGGCAGCGTGGAGAGGATCGTGACGGGGTGCACGTAGCTCTCGTACAAGATTCCCAGCACGATGTAGACCGTCAGGAGCGCGGCAAGAATCAGCAAGGGCTGATTGGCGACCGAGGCTTGAAAGGCTCTGGCCGCTCCCTGAAAACTGCCCCGGATCCCGGCCGGCAGCCCCATGTCGTGCACGGCGCGTTCGATCGCGGACACCGCCTCGCCCAGCGAGACGCCGGGCGCCATGTTGAACGACAACGTAACCCCGGGGAACTGGCCGTGGTGATTGACGAGCAGCAGCGCGTTCGTCGGCTCGTAGCGCGCCACCGCGCTGAGGGGCACCTGCTGGCCGTTCGAGGAGCGCAGGTAGATCTCGTGCAGGATGGCGGGGTCCTGCCAATATTTGGGCGCGACCTCCATGACGACGTGGTACTGATTCAGCGGCGTGTAGATGATGGCGACCTGGCGCTGCCCGAAGGCGTCGTACAGCGTGTCGTCGATCAGCTGCGGACTGACGCCAAGCCGGGCCGCCGTCGCCCGGTCGAAGACGACCAAGGACTGCTGGCCCCGGTCTTGCTGGTCGCTGTTGACGTCGGCGATCTCCGGAAGCGTCCGCAGCTGCCGCTCCACCAGGGGCGCCCAGGCATTGAGCTCCGCCAGATCCACGCTTTGCAGCGTGTATTGATATTGCGCGCTGCTGGAGCGGCCGCCGATGCGGAGATCCTGAATGGCCTGCAGGTAGGTGGGGGCGCCGGGCACTTTCGCCAACTTCGGCCGCAGACGTGCGATCACTTCATCCACGCTGAGCTTCCGTTCCTCGAGGGGTTTCAATGAAATGAACATGCGGCCGCTGTTGTTGCCGCTGAAGCTTCCGCCGGCGAAGCCCGTCACCGTGTCCACCGCCGGGTCGCTCTTGATGATCTCCACCACTTCCATCAGTTTTTCCCGCATGGCTTGAAACGAAATGTCCTGCGCGGCTTGGATGTTGCCGAACATGCGGCCGGTGTCCTGCTGCGGAAAAAACCCCTTCGGCACGACCGTATACAAATAGATGCTGAACGCCATGGTTCCCACCGTGACGAGCAGCATCAGCAATTGGTGGCGCAGCACCCATCCGAGGGACCGCGCGTAGCCGCCGCGGCCCCACTCGAAGAACCGCTCTCCGAGCCGGTACCACCGGCCGTGCCCCGCGGCGGACGGGGTGAGCAGCCGGGCGCACATCATCGGCGTCGTGGTGAGGGACACCACGAGCGAGATGAGAATCGCGACCGACAGCGTCACCGCGAACTCACGGAAGAGGCGGCCCATCATGCCGCCCATGAACAGGATGGGCACGAAGACGGCGACGAGCGACAACGTCATGGACAGCACGGTGAACGTAATCTCGCGGGCCCCGCGCAGGGCGGCCTGGAGCGGAGCCATGCCCTGTTCCCGATACCGGCTGACGTTTTCGACCACCACGATGGCGTCGTCCACGACGAACCCCGTGGCGATGGTCAGCGCCATGAGCGACAAGTTGTCCAGGCTGTAGCCACAGAGGTACATCACGCCGAAGGTGCCGACGAGCGACACCGGGACCGCGACGGAGGGAATGAGCGTGGCCCGCAGGTCGCGCAGGAACAGAAACACCACGAGGACGACGAGGCCCACCGAGATGAGGAGGGTCCGTTCGACTTCATGCAGCGACGCGCGGATCACCGGCGTACGGTCCACGACCACCGACAGCGTCATGCTCCCCGGGATGGAGGCTTCGAGCTGGGGCAGCACCGCGCGGATTCGATCGACCGTCTCGATGATGTTGGCGCCCGGCTGCCGGCTGACGATGATGAGCACCGCCGGCACGCCGTTGGAGACGCCGGCGGTCCGAAGGTCCTCCACCGACTGTTCCACGGTCGCGATGTCCGACAGATGGACGGCCCGCCCCTGCCGGTAGGTGACGATGAGCGGGAGGTAATCCTCCACCGCCTTGAGTTGGTCGTTCGCCTGAATCTCCCAGGTGCGCGAGGCATCCGCCAGCTGGCCCTTGGGCCGGTTGACGTTCGTGGTGCTCAGCAAGCGGCGGACGTCGCCGGTGCCGATGCCGTATTTGTGCAGGGCGCTGGGATTGAGGTCGACGCGCACGGCCGGGAGCGATCCTCCGCCGACGTACACTTGGCCCACGCCGTCGATCTGCGACAGCTTCTGCTGGAGGACGCTCGCCGCGACGTCGTACATCTGTCCGCGGCTGACGAGATCGGAGGTCAAGGCCAGGATCATGATCGGCGCGTCCGCGGGATTGATCTTGCGGTAGGTGGGCCGGGTCGGCAGCGTGGTGGGCAGATCGCCGCGCGCCGCCATGATGGCCGCCTGGACGTCGCGGGCCGCTCCGTCGATGTCGCGGTCGAGGTCGAATTGCAACGTGATGCTGGTGGCGCCGAGCATGCTGGTGGAGGTCATTTCGGTCACGCCCGCGATCCGGGAGAACTGGTGCTCAAGCGGGGCGGCGACCGAGGTGGCCATCGTTTCGGGGCTGGCGCCGGGCAGCGCGGCGGAGACGCTGATGGTGGGGAATTCCACTTGCGGCAGGGCCGCCACCGGCAAAAAGCGAAAGGCGATCAGCCCTGCCAGCGTCACCCCGATGGTGAGCAGCATGGTGGCGACCGGCCGGTGGATGAAAGGCGCGGAGACGCTCATAGGGCTTCCGGCGTCAAGGCTTCGTCCCGGGGATGCGGCGACCTGCGGAACCGGCGGGCCAGTCGATCGAACGCCAGATAGACCACCGGGGTCGTGTACAGGGTCAGCGCCTGGCTCACGAGCAGCCCCCCGATGATGGAGAGGCCCAGCGGGTGCCGCAGTTCCGACCCCACGCCTCCGCCGACGGCCAGGGGCAGCGCCCCCAACAACGCCGCCAGGGTCGTCATCATGATGGGGCGGAAACGCAGCAGGCAGGCCTCGTAGATGGCCTCCAGCGGCGGCTTGCCCTCCTGGCGCTCGGCCTCTAGGGCGAAGTCAATCATCATGATCGCGTTCTTCTTCACGATGCCGATCAGAAGAATGAGGCCGATCAGTGCGATCACACTGAATTCCGTGTCGAACAGCATCAGCGCGAGCAGCGCGCCCACTCCGGCCGACGGCAGCGTGGACAGGATGGTGAGCGGATGCACGTAGCTTTCGTAGAGCACGCCCAGCACGATGTAGACGGTGACGAGCGCCGCGAGAATGAGCCAGGGCTCGTTCTCAAGCGACGCCTGAAACGCGCGGGCCGTTCCCTGAAAGCTGCCCCGGATGCTGGGCGGCAGGTTGATCTGGCGGGTCACCCGGTCCACGGCCTCCACCGCGTCGCCGAGCGAGCGGCCGGGCGCCAGATTGAAGGACACCGTGACGACCGGGAATTGGCCCTGCCGGTTGATGGCGAGCGGCGTCGTCCGTTCGGACACGCGCGTGAAGACCGTGAGCGGAACCTGCCCGCCGGCGATAGAGCGGATGTCGAGGAATTGCAGCGCCTCCGGGCTGGTCTGAAATTCGGGCATCACCTCGAGCACGACGCGGTATTGATTGAGCTGGGTGAACATCGTGGAGACCTGCCGCTGCCCGAAGGCGTCGTAGAGCGTGTCGACGATGGTCTGCGGTGTGATGCCGAGCCGGGAGGCGGTGGCACGATCGATCTCCAGATAGGACGCAAGGCCCCGGTCGAGTTGGTCGCTGCTCACGTCGCGCAGCTCGGGAAGGGCTTGCAGCGCCGCGACGAACCGCGGCGCCCACTCATGCAGTTCCCGCGGGTCAGCGTCCTCCAGCGTGTACTGGTACTGGGTGCGGCTGATCCGGTCTTCGACGGTCAGGTCCTGCATGGGCTGCAGAAAGAGGGAGATGCCTTCGACGTTCGCCACGTCCGCCCGCAGCTGCTGGATCACCTCGTGCGCGCTGACGCGGCGTTCGGCGTGCGGCTTCAGATTGATCTGAATGCGCCCGGTGTTCAGCGTGGTGTTCGTGCCGTCGATGCCGATGAAGGAGGACAGGCTCGCAACCGCCGGATGGCGGAGGATCACCCGCGCCAGCGCCTGCTGCCGATCCGCCATCCCTTGAAAGGAGATGGACTGAGCGGCTTCCGAGATGCCGAGAATGGTGCCGGTGTCCTGGGCCGGGAAAAACCCCTTGGGAATCATGATGTACAGCAGAATGGTAAAGGCGAGAGTTCCGAGCGCCACGGCCAGCGTCGCCGGCTGGCGCGCCAACACCCACCGGAGACTGCGCCCATAGGCGGCGATGGCCCGGTCGAAGACCGCCTGCGACACCCGGTAGAAGCCGCCCTGCTCGGCGAGCGGGCGGTGGCGCAACAGCCGGGCGCACATCATGGGCGTCAGCGTGAGCGAGACGACGGCCGACACCAGGATGGTCACGCTGAGCGTGATGGCAAATTCCCGGAACAACCGGCCGACGACGTCGCCCATGAACAGGAGCGGAATGAGCACCGCAATCAGCGACACGGTGAGCGACAGGATCGTAAAGGCGATCTGTTGCGAGCCTTTGAGCGCCGCCTGAAGCGGAGACTCGCCCCGCTCGATATAGCGGGAGATGTTTTCGATCATCACGATCGCGTCGT
Source organism: Nitrospiraceae bacterium (assembly GCA_040255845.1). Taxonomy (GTDB): domain Bacteria; phylum Nitrospirota; class Nitrospiria; order Nitrospirales; family Nitrospiraceae; genus Nitrospira_D. The sequence continues at coordinate 15,689 of JBDZVU010000058.1, forward strand.
CCACCACGAAGCCGGTCGAGATGGTCAAGGCCATCAGCGTGAGGTTGTTCAGGCTGAAGCCGAGGAGATACATCGCGCCGAACGTTCCGACGAGGGACAAGGGCACCGCCGCGGCGGGAATCACGGTGGCGGAGAGGGTACGCAGGAACAGGAAGATCACCAGAATGACCAGCGCGATCGCGAACATCAGCTCGAACTGCACGTCGCGGACGGAGGCGCGGATGGAGGTCGTGCGGTCGGTGAGCACGCGGACCTGCACCGCCGACGGAAGGGCGCTCTGGAGCTGCGGCAGCAGCGCCTTGACGCGGTCCGCCACTTCGATGACGTTCGCGCCGGGCTGGCGCTGGATGTTCACCAGGATCGCCGGCGTCTGGTCGACCCAGGCGGCCTGGCGGACGTTTTCCACGTCGTCGATGATGTTGGCCACGTCCGAGAGCAGCACCGGCGCGCCGTTGCGGTAGGCCACGATGAGCGGCCCGTAGTCGCGGCTCGACAGCAGCTGGTCCGTGGCGTTGATGATCGACGACCGGCGGGGGCCGTCGAAAATGCCTTTTGCCTGGTTGACATTCGCCGCCGCCACCGTGAACCGCACGTCTTCCAGCGTCAGGCTGTAGGCGGACAGCGCCCGAGGATTGACCTGGATGCGCACGGCCGGCCGCTGCCCGCCGCTGATGCTGACCAGCCCCACGCCGGCGAGCTGCGAAATCTTCTGCGCGAAGCGCGTCTCGGCCAAGTCCTCCACCTGCGGCAGCGGGAGCGTGCCCGAGGTCAGCGCCAGCGTGAGGATCGGCGCGTCGGCGGGGTTCACCTTGTTGTAGATCGGCGGATTCGGGAGATCGCGCGGCAGAAACGTCGAGGCCGAATTGATCGCGGCTTGCACCTGCTGCTCGGCGACGTCGAGGTTGAGATCGAGCGTGAATTGGAGCGTGATGACCGAACTGCCTCCCGAACTGGTGGAGGTCATCTGGCTGAGGCCGGGCATCTGGCCGAACTGGCGCTCGAGCGGCGCCGTCACGGACGAGGCCATGACGTCCGGACTCGCGCCGGGATAGAACGTCACGACTTGGATGGTGGGGTAGTCGACTTCGGGCAGCGCCGAGACGGGCAGCAGGCGGTAGGCCAAGGCGCCGGCCAGCAGGATGGCGACCATGGAGAGGGCGGTGGCGACCGGCCGGAGAATGAACAGCCGGGACGGGTTCACGGGGTGGGTTTTCCTCCGAGGGGCGAGGCGGCGGCAGGCGAGGCGGGTGGCGTCCCGTCCCCGTTGGGCCGAGGATTGCGGATGTCCACTTTGCTGCCCTCGCGGAGTTTCTCCGTGCCGTCCACGACGACGAGTTCGTTCGGCGCCAGCCCCGACTCGATCGCCACGCGCTCGCCCTCGGCCGCGCCGACGACGACCGGGCGCACCGCGACCGTCTGGTCCGCGTTGACGACATAGACGAAGGTGCCTTTGGTGCCCCGCTGGACGGCGGCCGACGGCACGACGGTGGCGTCGTGCTTGACGTCCAACAGGAGGCGCGCGTTCACGAATTGGTTCGGGAACAGATGCCCGTCGTCATTCGGGAACACCGCTTTCAACCGGACCGTCCCGGTGTTGGGGTCGATCTGATTGTCGACCGTCATCAAGCGTCCGGTGGCCAGCATCTTCCGTTGCTCCCGGTCGAAGGCTTCCACGGTCAACGGCACGCCAGCGTTCATGCGTTCGAGGACGGCGGGGAGGCTGTCCTCGGGAATCGTAAAGATGACGGAGATCGGTTCCAGCTGCGTGATCACCAGGAGCCCGTTGCTGTCGTTGGCCCGCACCATGTTGCCGGGGTCGACGAGCCGCAGCCCCACGCGGCCGCTGATCGGGGCGCGGATGCGGCTGTAGGCGAGCTGCAGTTTGGCATTGTCGATCTGGCTTTGATCGGCCTTAATGATGCCTTCCGATTGGCGGACGAGCGCCTCCTGGGTGTCGACCTGCTGCTTGGGCACATACCCTTGGGTGTACAGATCCTGGTAACGCTGCAGGTCCAGCCTGGCGTTCTCCAGTCCGGCCTGATCCCGCGCCAACTGGGCTTGCGCCTGGGCGAGCTGCACTTCAAAGGGGCGGGGATCGATCTCGGCGAGCAAGTCGTCCTTCCGCACCAGCTGCCCTTCGCGGAAATGCACCGCCATGAGCTGTCCATCCACGCGGCTCTTGACGGTGACCGTGTGCAAGGGGACGACCGAGCCGAGTCCGTTCAAATAGATCCCGATGTCACCCACCTCGACGGGCGCGACGATCACGGGAAAGGATCGTCCGGCCGCCTGGGGCATCTGGCCGGCCCGGGAGTCATCACCGGATTTCGCGAGGAGCGCATACCCCACCAGCGCCAGCACGCAGGCCGCCGACAAACCGATCAACCACCGTTTCAACGTGGCCGCAAATTCCATGGAATGTGCCATGCGCCCGTCACCCGCTCCGGTGTGTCCGCCGCGATTCCGCCCGTCCCCGGTACGTCGCACCAGACCATCGGCACGACGCGGGGGATGGCGCATCATACCGCACTGTGCCGGTCTAGGGCCGCAACGATTTGGAATGCCGCAGGGGTGCCGTGGCCGCCTAGTTGTATGTCGTGCACACCGGGGAAAAGGTTACAGGGAATCGGAGGACCGTGCCTAGGGCCTTACGATACCACGGTCTTTGGCGCGGCAAACCGTTCACGCGCGTTTTGAATCAAATGGCAGGGGGCACATGCCTTGCGACGTATTGTTGCTCGTGTGCCATGTCAACCCATAGGAGGAGCTATGCCACCATTTTCAAGACGACAATTGTTGGCCCTGTCAGCCGGCACGTTTGCCTCCCTGCTGGCGGATAACGCCCAGGCGGCCCTCGGCATTCGCCCGGCCTCGCCCGGGGCGCGGCCGGATCCGCCCATTCGCCCGGCCGCCCAGCGCCGTCAGGAGTCCTCGTTCAATCCCTTGAAGGAGCGCGGCATCCCGCTGGACAAGCAGACGCGGAACTGGTCCGAGCTGAACGTCAAGCCGTACGCCAAGCAAGATGTGCCCGCCTACACCCGCACTCGGATCATCCTCATGAACGGCATCGAAGTCGAATCCACGCTCTTTTCTCATCAGTTCGCGCGCAACACCACCGACGTGGACGTCAAGCGCAAGCTGGCCGAAGTGCGACGCACGGAACAGCAGCAGCAGAAGGCGGTCAACTGGATGATCCCGGGCGACGAGCCGACGCTGGAGGTCGTGATCGGCTACGAGCAGGTCGCGACGGACCTGACGGCGGCCGTCGCGCGGCAGGAACCGGACGCCTACGCGAGGCAGACGTATCAATTCGCGCTGCTCGAGGATTTCGACCATCTCTACCGCTACGCGAACCTCCTGCATCTCACCAAGGGCAAGGAAGCGGAATCGATCGTGGACGAATTGACCGAAATCATGCCGGGCCGGCCGACGATGTACCACCATCGGCATCCGTACGATTCGATCCGGCGGTCGCTCAACGCCCAGCAGGCGGATCCGATTTCGCTGCTGCACGCGCTGACCGTCACCGCGGCGGAGCAGCAGACCATGAACTATTACATGAACGTCGGCAATCGGCCGGCCGACGCGCTCGCGCGGGGGCTGTATCTCGAAATCGCGCAGGTCGAAGAGCAGCACGTGTCGCAGTATGAATCGCTGATGGACGCGGCGCAGACGTGGCCCCAGAAGCTGCTTTGGCATGAGTACAACGAATGCTACCTGTACCATGCCTGCCTGATGGATGAAGAGCTCCCTCGCGCAAAACAGTTGTGGGAGGTGCATCTCGCGATGGAAATCGAGCATCTGAAGAAGGCCGCGGATCTGGTGAAACGGGTCGATAAGCGCGATCCCGAGGAGATCCTGCCGAAGCAAATGCCGCCGGGCATCCATTTTCACGAGAACAAGAACTACATCCGCACGGTCCTGGGCAATCAGGTGTGGTTGACGGCCGACGGGACGGAGTACGCGCCCATGGATCAGCTTCCCAAGGACCATCGGTTCTACCAGTACCAGCGGCTGGTCAATGCCGAGGTGATCCCCAGCGAGAAGGTGGTGGAACGGCATGCCGCCGAGGTCGGAGAGGATTACCGATTCGAGTCCGAGGGGGATCATCCCGTCGAGGCGTTCCGCGTCGCGCGACGCGACTAGGCGGGGCCGGCGCCGCGCGCCTGCGCGGTTTGTCCCGAAGAGCGGACAGGCTGTCGGGCGCGCACGCGGCCGGGCTTCGAATCTTCGCCGGGAATGGCGCATCGCCGCGGAGCTGCGGCGTGGCGGCACTCTTGCACCGACACGCGTCACAGAGCCGCGACCTCGTTCGGTGCGGCGACCCTCCTCGCGCGGGCGGAGGCCATGAATCAGGCGCTTCCCTGGACCCCTGACAACGTCCATACAGCGAAGCGGCGGCTCGGGGTGAGGGCCTATCGTCCGGGACAGGAAGCCCTGATCGAAGCGGTCATGCAGGGGCGCGACGCGCTGGGGATTCTCCCCACCGGCAGCGGCAAGTCGCTCTGCTTCCAGTTGCCGGCGCTCTTTCTGCCGAAGGCCGTGGTGGTGGTGTCGCCGCTGATCTCGTTGATGAAGGAC